>JAIDCC010000039.1 GCA_029056055.1 Duncaniella sp. | reverse complement strand
CCCCCCCCCCCACCCACCTCCCATTTGCGGCCGCCCTCGCCTCTTTTGCCCCCTCGCCTGGGGTGGGGCTGGGGGAGGGAGTCGGGGGTGAGGGCCATGGCAATGGTGGCGAAGCCTTGGGTGGAGAGTGTGGTGAGGGGTGCGTCAATCCATGTCCAGGGGATGAGGAAGACGGAGCCCATCGAGACGCGGATTGAGCGTCGGTTGAGGGGGTCGCATGATGTTGGGGTGAGGAGGATTGCGTCGATGCCGAGTGCGGCGGCCGAGCGGAAGATTGCGCCGATGTTGGTGGTGTCGACTACGGAGTCGATGACGCAGATTGTGGATGCGCCGGCGATGACGTCGGCCACGGGGCGCGGGGCGGGGCGGCGCATGGCGCAGAGCACTCCGCGTGTGAGGGTGTAGCCGGTGAGGGAGGCGAGGAGTTCGCGCGAGCCGGTGATGATTTGTATTCCGGGGCAACGGGTGATGATGGGGGCGGCGTCGCCTGTGAGGTGGCGTTCTTCGCAAAGGATGCTGACGGGTGTGTAGCCTGCGTCAAGGGCCACGTTGATGACTTTGGGGCTTTCGGCTATGAAGAGCGCGCGCGCGGGGTCGAGGCGGGAGCGCAGTTGTGCTTCGGTGAGTGATGTGTAGGGGGCTGCGAGGGGGTCGGAGAGTGAGGTGAGGCGGTGGATTTCGGGGAGTGTGTTGGGGGTCATCGTGCGAGCGAAAGGTTGAAGTTGATGCCGAATGATGTGGATGATGTGGGGAAGGCGGTCGAGGAGACGATGGGGGTGTTGACCTGATGGTCGAAGAACGCGCCGATTGTGAGGCGTCGCGACATGACGTAGTTGGCCATGACGTTGATGTTGAGAGAGCGGGTGCCCGAGGTGGCTTGAGTGTAGGCAGTCTCGATGCGACGGATTAGGGCCTGCGTCTCGGAGAGGTTGAAGTCGGCGTTGAGGGTGAGGTCGTTTGAAATGCCGTGGCCGGAGCCTTTCATCTTGAGGACGGTGTTGAAGCCGATGATTTTGTAACCGAGGCCGAATTTGAGACCTGTCTGTCCGGCTTCCACTATCTGTCCGGCCGAGGTGTTGAGGGTGAGGGTGCGCGAGTTGCGATATTCGGCTGAGATGGTCATTTCATTTTTGAGAGTGACGGAGGCACCGATGAGGGGGGCGAATTTCTCGGTGATGGCTACCGACGAGATGTTGTAGAGCGACGAGGGGACGGGCGAGCCTGAGAGTTCGTCGAGAGTGAAACCGAGCGAGGGGTTGTTGGGCGCGGCCTGCCAGTTGAGGAACGAGCCGTAGGAGCCTACGGAGTAGGTGCACTGGTAGGCGTGCGAGAGGGTGAAGGTCTTGAAGATGTTTTTGAGATTGCCTATCTGGATGAGGCCGTCGTAGGTGATGCGCCAGTTGGGGAGGGCGAAGCGGAACGAGGGGAAGGGCGTGAGGTATTGGCGCTTGGCATCGGTGCCGGTATAGGCGGCGATGAAAGCGGGGATGAGGACGTCGGGCGAAGTGGGGCTGATGGTGCCTATCTCGGGGTTGAAGGGCTGCCCGGCATGGATGTTGTCGGCGAAGGAGCCTGTGGTGGGGTAGAGCGCGCCGGCATATTGCTGCTCGATGCGCGAGGCGATGACGGGGATGTTGTCGAGGAACTGCGTGAAAGCGTCGGAGGCGTATCCGTCGTCGGCGCTGAAGCGACGCAGGGCGGTGCGCAGCGCCACGTGGGTCTTGGTGTAGGAGCCGGAGAGGGAAGTGGGCATTCCTTCATACATGAACTGAGTGGACTGCGTGCGATTGTCGGTGCGGTTGGTGGTGAGCTGGATTTTGAGGCCGCGGATGGGTTCGAGGTTCAGCTCGATGTTGAGTTCGTGGCCGTGGGTAGAGATGGCGGGCGAAGTCTGTCCGTCGTCGGTGATGAGCCAGCCACGCGAGAGGGCTTTGTCGATGTAGTCGCTGCCGGCGAAACCGAAAGCGAAGTCAAGGCCGGGCGAGAGGGGGCCGAAAGCGGCCGACTGGCCGAAGGCGGCGCCGATGTTGGGGCGGAAGAGGGGGAGCGACATGGAGCGGGTGTCGCGATAGCGCACGGAGGCGGAGCGGGGCGACATGATGAAGCGGCCGGCATACTCCGAGAAGTTCTGCCAGAACGTGCGGTCTTCCTTGATGATTTCCTCAATGGTGAATTTGATGTTTTGGTCGCCGCGCGTGAGGATGGTGATGTTGTTGGGGTCGACTACCTTGTGTGTGACGCGGAAGGGGACACCCTTGGTGTCGGTGGCAGTGACCTTGACGCGGGTGGTGCGCAGGTTGTGGCGGATTTCGAGGGTGGTGTCGGGGCGCAGAGTGAAAGTGCGTTCAAACTTCTTGGGCTTTTTGGCCGCGGCCGCGGCGCGCCGGGTCGAGAAACGCTGGTTGACCTTCTTGGCCCAGCCCCATTTGTTGTAGAGGGTCTCGAAGTTGATGCGGCCGTCGGTGTTGAACGTGGCCTGGTTGGCGATGGAGTTGCCCATCGAGATGCCGTCTACCTCGGCGCCTCGGTCCCAGCGGTAGGTGGCGTTGTAGGTGGCCGTTGCGGTGAGGAAGTCGATGGCGGGAATGCGCGAGAAGGGGGCGCGGTAGTTGGCGGTGAAAGTCTGGTTGTAGCTCCAGGGCGTGCCGAGGTGGAGGAGGCTCTGGAGGACGGTGTCTTTCCACTGCTTGTATTCGTCGGGGAAGAGACGGCGGTTGACGGCGCCCATTGTCTCTTCGATGCGCGCCGAGGTGTTGCTCTGGAAAGTGGCCGTGAGCGATTTGGTGAGGTTCCACGTCAGCGAGAGCTGGCGGTCCCAGATGAAGTTTTTGCTGACCGAGACGGGGAGCTGGAAATCCTGGTCGACTTCGGAGCGGGTCTGGAGCTCGTAGTAGTAGCGCGAGATGTTGGTGAGGAACGAGATGTTGGATGGCGCGTAGTTGAACTCCCATTCCTTGAAGAACTTGAGGTGTTTGCTCTTGCTCTTGATGAATGCGAAGGGACGCACCCCCTTGAGGAAGGGGGTGTAGGAGTATTGCAGAGAGCCGCGGTAGTCGTTGGTGTTCTCGTACTCGGTGTTGGGGTCGTTCTTGTGCTGCTTGTTGAACGAGAAATTAAGGGTGAAGTTGGCGGGGTCCCAGGGCATGGGGTTTTTCGACTTGACGTCGAACTTCAGGCCTGAGATGGAGAAACTCTTGACGGTGGAGCGCTCGATGGCGAAATTGTTGATAGAATCGCGCTGCGCCTGCGTGGTGCAGGCGTCGAGAGCGTCTTTCAGCTCTACGTCCTGGTCGAGGGGGTTGTATTTGGGGGTGGTGACCTCTTCGGAGTAGGAGTAGTAGATTGGGGCGCGGAGCTTGGCTTTCTCGGGGAGGAAGCGGCCGGCATCAACCTGCATGGCGAAGTTGAGCTGACGGTAGTCGTCGAGGCGGCGTGAGTTGAGCGGCTGGTCTACGCTGCCGAAGCCGGCGGTCTCGACGTGCCCGGCCACGTTGAAGGTGGCCACGTCGGAGAGCGCGAGGTTGACGTTGGCCTTGGCGGCCCAGCCGCCCTCGTTGTTGAAGTCGGTGACCTTTAGCTCGTTGACCCATACGATGCCGTCTTTGGTATGTGCGGAGTTGTTGCGCACGCCGATGAGCATGACGCGCACGTCGGAGAGCGAGGGGTTGCCGATGACGCTGATGCGGTTTCGTTCGTTGGCGGGGTCGCGACCGGTGAAGACCACCCCGTAGCCCACGCCGGGCTGATTTTCGTTTTTGGCGCGGTTGCGCTCCTTCTTGAGGTCGACGAGGCTCTGAAGGGCGAAGTCGAGGTAGTTTTCTCGGGGCCAGACGGCGGCGCGTCCGGCGGCATCGTCGTCGTAGTGCTTGAAGGGAGTGAGTTCGAGGGGCACTTCGTATTCATAGTAGTTGGCCTTGACGTCGGAGCCGAGGCGGATGAATACGGAGAGCTCGCCGTTGCGCAGGTTTGTGGCATCGTCGATGAGGCGCTCGGCGTGAACCCACATCTGGAGGCGCTTGTAGTTGCGCAGGTCGAGGAGGGTGTTTTTGTAGACACCGCGGGCGTCGCCGGCGCGGAGGTCTTCAACCTTGAGCGACATCGACTGCTCGTTGAGCTGCACAATCTGGCTCTGTCCGGGGTCGGTGATGCGGGTGACACCCGGGGGAAGGACGTAGTTGACCGGCTCGCGGTCGGCGTTTTCTTCGATGTTGACCACGCCGACGTCGAGAGTGCCCTCGGCGGGAGAGTCGCCGCGGTTGTTGAGGTTGAACTGGTAGGGGCGCCATTCACCCTTGACGAGTTCGAATGTGGCGAAACGCAGGTGGGTGGGCGCGCGGAAACCGGTCATGAACATTCGGGCGAAGCGAATGGTAGAGAAGTCGTTGATAGAGCCCACTTTCTTCTCGTAGGCCGCGAGGGGCACCTTGAACTGATACCAGACGACTTCCTGGGTGGAGCCGTCGTTGTTGGCCACGATGCTCACCTGCTTGTCGGTGATGAAGTTTTTGCCCACTTCGAGGTCGGCGGGACGGATTGAGACGCGATACTGATAGTAGCGTTCGTATTCGTTGAGGGTGTTGTCCTGATTGATGTCTTCGACGTCGGGGGTGGAGCGCGACGACTGGTAGAGCGCGTCGGGGGCCGTCTCGGGCGAGAGGGAGTTGCCCTCCACGCCGTTGTAGCGTTTGTAGCGTTCGAGCACACCGAGGCGCTGCTCGTCGTAGTCGTAGCCGCGGAAGAAGTGATAGTTGTCGCCGGCGGGGTCGTTGAAGGGCGAGAAGGCGTCGGCCTCCATGCGGCCTATCGCATCGGGCGAGAGCTTGGTGCGGAGGGCGGTGAGATAGTCGGCGTAGGAAGAGAAGGAGAATTCGTCTTCGTTGACGAGACCGTCGAAGCCGACGTCCTGCACGGGGCGCGACGAGGAATTGTTGTCGAAGGCGTAGGTGAGGGAGTTCTGGGTAGACACACGTCCCCAGACCGTTTCTTCCATGAAGCGGTCGTCACCGTCGACGGGTATGCCGTTTTCGTAGCTCTTGAGTCCGTCTTTGAGGATGTCCTCGCTCACCTCGCCGAAGTTGAGGTAGAGGTCGCCGCCGTCGCGGTTGTCAGCGTCGGGGTCGAGGAAGGGGTCGAGCATCCAGAACTGCACGTATTCGATGTTGGTGGCCTCGAAGTTGGGATTGTCCATCTTGCGCATGATGCCGCCCCAGCGGCGCTCGGGGTTGAGGAGCGAGCCGTCGCGGTCGATGTTTGTGGCGTCGAGGTTGTAGGGGCCGCGCTCGGTGGGGTAGAACGAGAGGTTGAGCGTCTGGATGGTGTTGCTTTCGCCGTAGGTGAGCTGGCGCCCGGGGAAGATTTCGCGGCTCGTGACCTCACGGATGTAGGGGTTGTTGACCTGCGCGGGGTCGTTTTTGATGTAGGCGGGGCAGAGCGACGAATTGCGTATGGTAAACATACGGTCGATGAAATACCAGTTGATGAGGGCGCGGTTTTTGCCGTAGTCCACATTGTTTGAGAGGGCGGCTTCGGGGAAGAGCGCGGTGGGCGACGGGTCGTAGGGTGTCGAGGCGAGGTTCCACGAGTAGGGGGAGCGGAGGTCGATGCCGGTCTGGGTTGATTCGAAGTCGTCGACGTAGCTCGACCCCTTGGTAGAGCCCGATTTGCCCGAGTGAGGGACGAGCTGGGCAAACTCGGCCTGCACGCTGAGGGTGGAGGGCTGGGTGGCGTTGACCGTGGGGATTTTGTTGAGGAGGTTCGTGAGCCACATGAAGCGGGTGTTGTAGCGCAGGTTGAGTCCCCACATTGTATTATTGACCACTTCGTCGCCGATGTTGACCTTTTCGGTGAGTGCCTTCTCGGAGAAGTGCATGACCGTGGCGCCCAACTCGAAGTCTTTGTTAAACTTGTAGTTGAGGTCGAGGCCGAGGAGGGTCTTGCGCTGTGTGGAGTAGAGGCTCTGGTTTTCGAGGGTGACCGAGATGCTTTGGCCCGAGTCGATGATGCTCTGGTTGGTGATGGTGACGATGCCCATGGCATAATCGACGGTGTAGTCGGCGTTTTCGGTGAGGGGCACGCCGCCGGCCATCACCACCACCGACCCTCGGGGCACGTTCATGGCGTTGAGGCGAATCTGCGAGCCCGACGAAGCCTGGTAGCGACCTGCAAGGACAAATTTGTTTTTGTCGGCAAACTGGCGGGCCACGATGAGCGTAGAGTCGTAGAGCTCGTTGTAGCAATAGCGTTCGGCCAGCACGGGGTCGCCGATTTTCTCGGCGAGGTGGCTGCCGAACGGTTCGACCACGGGGAAAATCACCTTGCCCTGCGAGGCGAGGATGGTGTAGCCCTCGATGAAGTCGAAGAAACCGTCGGGGTTTGAGGCCTCGTTTGAGTCGATGCGGTCGAGCCCCATCACCTGAAGCAGCGGCTGATTGGCGATGGAGGGCACGGGCAGGTAGTTGATTTCGGTGCCTGTGGTGTCGGAGAGATATTTGATGTTGAGGCGGAAGTTTGACTTCTGCACCTGGTAGGCCCCCAGGGGGTAGACGTTTTTCATCATGAGGTCCCACGCTGGCGTGCGGGGGTCGATGGTGGTAGACTTGAGCATCTTGAGGTAGAGGCTCTGGTCGGTCTGCGTGATGTCGGCCGAGAACTCGCCCACCTGGTAGGCCTTGCCGTTGTAGGTGTATTCGTAGGCCACGGCGAGCACCTCGTCGCTGTTGAGGGCGCTTTTGAGCGAAATGTAACCGAGGGTTGAGTTGAGGGTGTACTCCGACGACGAGAGCAGGCGGGCCGACTCGACTTTCTCGTAGTCGCGTCCGCCCTCGATGCCCATGGCCGCGAGGGGGGCGAGCGCCTGCGTCACGGTGTTGATTTGACGCGCGCCGGGATAGTCGGCCTTGATGACGGCGAGGAGGTTGTTCGAGAGGTTGGAGGGCACGATGACCGAAGGGTCGGGCTGCCAGTAGGACGACGTGAGGCGCGAGGCCTCGCCGATGTCGGCGAAGCCCACGAAGTTGCGCGCTTGCTCGAAGTTGGAGTTCTTGTTGGTAATCCACACTTCGATGCGCGTGATTTTGATGCCCGACGAGACGAAGGGGAGCTTCGAGGCGAAGCGGTCGTAATTGTCGCGGAAGTAGTGGGCCAGGAAGAAGTGGCGGTTCTGGTCATACTCGTCGGCGCGGACGGAGAAATCGGTGGTCTGCGCGCCGCCTTTCGAGCTGACCGAGGTAGACTGCGAATTTTGCTGCGAGATGAGAGCCGTGGCGGTGAGTTTGCCAAACTGGAGCTTGGTCTTGATGCCGAAGAGAGCCGTCGAGCCGCGGATGAGCGACGAGCCGGTGGTCATCGACACGTTGCCCGCCTCGATTTGCTTGACGATGTCGTCTTCCTCGCCGTCGTAGGCGAGTTTGATGTTCTTCGAGTCGAAGTCGAACGTGGCGTCGGTGTTGTAGGTCATGTTGAACTTCATGCGCGTGCCGACGCCGGCCTGGACGGTGGCCTGGATTTTCTGGTCGAAATCGAAATAGGTGTGGCGGCGCGATTCGAGCGAGAGGGCGGGATTGTCGGTCTTGTTTGACTTGACACCCATCTGAATCGTCACCTGTCCCTGGGTCTTGAGGCTTACGCCGCCCGGGCCGAAAATCTTGTCGAGGGGACCGAGGGCGAAGTTCATGTCGAGGATGTTGAACGGCTCCTTGTCTTTCTCGCCCTTGGCCGCGGCCGAATTGCGCTCGCGCAGGTAGCGCTGCATCGAGAGGCGGTTTTGCCAGGCGTTGTATTGCGCCTGAGTGAGATAGAACGGAGTGGTGACGTCGCGGTCGCCCAGGAGGGTGCGCACCACGTAGAAGCCGAGCGAGGGGTCGAAGTCTACGACGGTGCGGATGTTTGAGGGCGAGGCGAGGTCGGCGGCATACTCTGCCTGCATGAGGTCTTCGTAGCTCTGCGGGATGGCGTTGGCCACGGGCCAGGGCATCATTACCGAGTCGGCCGCGCTGACGAGCGGCTGCGACGAGATGACCGTGGCGGGGGGAGTGAAGCCGGGTGTGACAAAGCCTCCGGAGGTCTGCTGTGCGGACACGCCGAAAGCCGACGCGACGGCAAACATCACGACGGCAAGCAGGGCGAGGGGCAGACGATATGTGAGCGAGGGCAGTGTCAAGGCCTGAGGTAGAGGGGTGGTTACATTAAGGCGATGGCTTTCTTGACGGCATCGCCCACCTTGACGGCGGGGTCGGAATCAAACACCCGCAGCAGAGCCTTCGTGGCGGCAGGTTTCGGGAAGCCGAGGGCCAGCATGGCGGCGAGAGCGTCGTCGAAGTCGGCGGTGCGCCCTGCGGGGGCTGCGCCGGCGGGAGCGGTCTCCGAGCCGGGAGCGCCGGGGAGTGCCGGCTTGATGCGGTCTTTGAGGTCGACGATGATGCGCTGGGCGGTCTTGGTGCCTATGCCCTTGACCGATTTGAGGCGCGCGTGTTCGCCGGAGCGGATTACCTCTTCGAGCTGGGCCACAGAGAGGCCCGAAAGGATGAGGATGGCGGTGGTGGAGCCTACGCCCGACACGCCGATGAGCAGGCGGAACATCTCGCGCTCGGCCTCGGAGGTGAAGCCATAGAGCAGGTGGGCGTCGTCGCGAATCACCTCGTGGACGTAGAGCTTGACCGCGCCCTGACTGTTGGAGAGGTCGTTGAACGAATTGACCGAAATGGTGGCCATGTAGCCGAGCCCCCCGGCCTCGATTACGGCGTAGGCGGGGGTGAGGGTGGCTATCGGTCCGGATATGTATTCGAGCATGGTTGTGACAGAGGGTATGGAAGACCGGAATGAAAGTGAAGATGAGAAGTGATAGGGGCGAAGCGGTGTCCGGCAGCACACACCTCGGCATGAATAATAACGCTGTCGCGCGCGAATTATTGCCACGCGGGCTGAAAAAGAGTGGCATTGCGCTGCGGCGGCAGGGGAGACCGGTCAAAGCGAGGCGGCGAGCGGAGGGCTTTGAAGAGGCTGAGGGCGCGATTTCGTGAAATTTGTAAAATTTATGTCGGAAAGGTTTGGTGTTTAGAAATTTAATAGTTAACTTTGCGGCGACACAGATAGAATCTTAATCATCAAAACACGTATAACCGTCATGAAAAACGTAGGCGTGCTGTTCGCCGGAGCGGCACTACTCGCACTGAGCACGGGTTGTCAGGATTTGAAGCAAGACATCCCGGCTGACGAACTGTATTTAAGAAATTTCATCAAGACGATGGGTCTCATCGACCCGTCGCAGGATTGGTCTGTGGTCAAGCAGGCCTCAGTCACCGTGACCTCGTCGCAACCCACCGACGTGAGGGTGCTTGCCACCGTAGAGGGGCGCACCGTGCTGCTCGGAGCGTGGAAAGGCGTGCAGGGCACCGCCGAACTGTCGTTTGACTGCCCCAAGCAAGTGGAGGAAGTGTTTGTCAAGTCGTCGGGCATGATGGCCAAGGTGGAGTTGGGCGCTACGGTGGCCGTGTCGAATGTGGCGGCGTCGCGTGCGGGCGAAACCACAGGCTCGTCGCTCCCCGGTTTTAAGATTGACAACGGCTACTTCTGGGAAAATCCCTACGTCAAGGCGATGTTTTCGAAGTTGCCCGAGGGTAAGGCTCAAAACATCAACGCCAAAGACATCGTGGCCGACTTCAGCTTCGTTTCTACCGGGCAAGAGTTTGTGCTCTATCCCGTCTTCTGGGAAACCGGCGGTCACGACGTGCTCGGCGTCTACTGGTATGAGAACGGCCGCATGCACATGCAGGACATTTTTGACAATGACCTGAACGGCGACCATAACATTCTTTACCGCGAGACGCGCGGCGCCGCGCTGACTGCCTCGATTGAGGTGGCGGGTAAGGTCGGCGACGGTTATCCCACGAGCGGCACCATAACCGTCACGTTCAACCGCAACGTGGAGTGGAAGGGCGGTCAGGCCACGCTTTCGGGTGGCACTCTCTCGGGGCCGACCATGAACGGCAATGTGGCCACGTTCACCTACGAAGGCCTTGAGAAAGACAGCAACTATACATTTACTATTCCCGCCGGGGCAGTGCGCTCTACCGACGGCAAGGATTGGTATGAGGAAAACAAAGTTGTAGAAAACCCGCAGGCGACGCTGGCGTTTCAGACGGTGAGCGGCGCGAAGTGGCAGTCGGCCTCGTTTAAGGTAGACGGTCTGCACGTGGATTGTGTCATCAACTTCACATCAGCTGTGAAGGCAGGGTCGCTCACGGCCAAGCTCGACGATGGGACCGTGATTGATGGCTGGACGCTTTCCCCCGACGGGCTGAGCGTCAGCAAGACGTTTGAGGTGAGCAACTATGACAAGGCCTATCGCCTCACTCCGGATGCCGAGATGGTGACCGACCTCGACGGCGCACTCCTGTCGTGGAACGAGTTTACCGACAGCTCGCACAACTACAACCTCTTCCAGAGCGGCACGAAGCAGAAAGAGTATGCCGCCGAGCCGACGTATATCACATTACCTGTAGGTTGTAACAGCAGTGAACGTCTCTATATCTTGGAAGATAGTGAAACCGAAAAAGACGGCCTCAAATTTGAGCACGAATTTTCGATAGAAGATGTGAAAATCACTGTAAAACCCAAACCGGGAGATAAAGGGAATGCTATCATAATCACCCATAAAGATATTGTCTTTCCTATAGCGGATGGTGTTTCTCAAACCTATAAGGTGGCCTTACCGTTGAGAGTGACAAGTACAGACCTGAAAGGTATTGCAACCTATTCGAAAGGAAGCTCAGACTACTGTATGCTTAAGATTGTGCCTGACGTGAATATGCTGTTTGATATTTTCTCGGTAGAAACAAGTGGAAGCATCAGGCCTCGAATGCTTGATGCCGCGACTGTAGAAGAACTCCAGACGCGAGCTACCGATGAGAAGGTGGACGGCGAAACTCATTATCTCACCACGTCATTTGAACTGTTGGCGGGTAGGGAATACGTGGTATTCTTTGACAAGGATCATGTAGGTCAGGTGTGCGGCTTTGCCACGCATGCCGAGATAGCCGACGGCGATGCCGGGGTGAGCGGTGACGCAGGACGTCGCGACGTGCGTCGATTCTTCCGCGCCAATCCGGCGGCCAAGCGTCAGGGCGTGCCCGGCGCAACGAGTCGCGCCACCGAAACGGAAGACTTCGGCGTGAACGGCACCATACCCACCTACTATCCCGACGGAGTTGTCGCCGCGGGCTTCACCCGCAATTCGCGCAAGGAAACCAGCAAGTCGATGCTCAATCCAGAAGCATCGCGCACCGAAATCCTCACCAACCGCATCTCGTTCACCCTGCCCAAGGGCGTGGTGTTCGGTTTCTACCTCCACAACGAAAGCGGCGCGATATGCATCACCGGACCGCGCGAAGGCGAAGGACCGCGCGACTTCTACAACTACTCGATGTCGTCGCTCAACGAAGAGATGCCCAACTCGTTCTTCAATCGCCTTGACTATGACTGCGTCGGCTCTGAAGCCGAATATTTCCGGAACGGATGGGGAACAAAAGTAAATGGCGAGGTTAAGAAGGAAATAAAAGGAGTTGAAATCGCCACAAGCCGAAAGTATTCTACCGCGTCGACCTACACGGTAGACATCGATGGTCACGAAATGCGCTATTTCAGCTTCGAAGACTGGATAGACTGCGACTTCAACGACATCGTGTTTATGGTGGCACCCGAAACGGGCGACGTTGAGATTGTAGACGGCGAGGTAGACACCATGCCCTACATTTTCGCAGTGGAAGACTTGGGCGCGATGGATTCGAGCGACCTTGACTTCAACGACATCGTGTTTGCCGCCGAGCTCGTGCCCGACGTCAACGACGAAGCACACAACTGGATGTACGTAACGATGCTTGCCGCCGGCGGTGAGCTGGAGAGTCAGATTTACTTCAACGGCGTGCAAATCACCGGGGGCACCACTGAGCAGGAGATAGTGAGCGGCCCCTACAAAGGACAGTCGAAAGGCTTCCTGCACGTCAACGAATGGTTTGGCATCGACGATGTGACAACCTTTGTCAACGTGGGCGACGGCGAGGAGACAGGCTTCACCGACGACCGTCTGACCACGATACGCTTCAAGGTTGACAAATCTTTCTCGCTGGCCGATAACGAAAACTTCAACAAGGGTTTCTCGGTGAAAGTGCGCCGCTATGACGGCAATGAGACCAAAATCACCGACATCACACCGCCGAAGGCGCAGGGCGAGGCCCCGCAGATGATTGTGCTGCCGTGCGTTTGGAAGTGGCCCATCGAACGCATTCCCATCCACGACGCCTACAGCGGCGGCGAGGGCTCCGGCTCGTTTACCGACTGGGTGGAGAAGGGCGACGGCTACGGCTATCAGAACCTCGAATGGTATAAGACCCCCAACTCAGGCTCGGTCATCAACAGCCCGTGGGAAGGCTCAAGCGCCGCCCGCGACCACATCAAAGGCAAAGAGTAAGACCGCCCCTCTACCGACACACTCCAAGCACCCCCGCCGCGCGATGACCGAAAAGCGCGGCGGGGGTGTGGTGTGTCTGCACGCGGCGGCATGGGGAGGAGGAAGGATGAGGCGGCGGGGTTAAAAAATCTGAAAAGTGGTGGAGAGGCTTTTTTTGTTGAGGAGAAAGAGTTAACTTTGTATGTATCATGTGCGCCACACCTGTCTGCGGTGTGCGTCCGCGCCTATTGATTGTTTTCTCAGAATTATATCATCTCTCTTTCCGAATTACTTAAACAGACGTATGAAACTTAGATTTAATGTCGACTATCACACCAACTGGGGCGAATCGCTGCTGCTGACCGGTTCGGCCGAGGCACTTGGCGGAGGCGACCTGTCGCGCGCCGTCACGATGGAGCTTGCCGGAGGCGACCGCTGGACCGCCGAAGTGGATGTGCCCGAGACCATAGGCGACTTCACCTATTCTTACATCGTGCGCCACGACAACGGCAGTGTGCGCCGCGAGTGGGGCAAACCGCGCCGCTTCGTTCATGCCGCCGGGCTGCACCGCGCCGAGCTCATCGACCGCTGGCAGGACATGCCTTGGGACAAACCCTACTATGCTTCGGCCTTCACCGAATGTATCTGCCACCGCGCCGACCGCAGCGCGCCCGCAGTGCCTGCGGCGGGAATGGTGACGCTGAGCGTCGACGCCCCCATGGTAATGGCCGACCAGGCCGTGGCCGTGTCGGGCGAGGCTGAGGCCCTCGGAGCGTGGGACCCCGCGAAGGCCGTCGTGATGAGCGACGCCGACTATCCCACGTGGAAAGTCAACCTGCCCCTGAGCGCCCTCCGGCCCGGAAGCGACTACAAGTTTCTCATCGTCAGCAAGCGCACGGGCGAAGTCGTGGCCTGGGAAGGGCGTGACAACCGCCACCTCGACGTAGAAGCCTCGCTGCCCGACTCGGCCGCCCTCGTCGACAGCGGTCAGCGCCTCGTCAATCCGCTCGCGCCGTGGCGCGGCTCGGGCGTGGCCATCCCCGTGTTCTCGCTCCGTTCGGAAGAAGACTTCGGCGTGGGCGACTTCTACGACCTCAAGAAGATGGTAGATTGGGCCGTGCAGACTCGCCAGAACTTCATACAGGTGCTCCCCATCAACGACACCACGATGACCGGCACCTGGCAGGACTCCTATCCCTACAACGCCAATTCGACATTCGCGCTCCATCCGATGTATCTGCGCCTCGACGCCATGGGGCGCCTCGCCGACCAGGAGCGTCAGCGCTACTACGACAACCTCGGCCGCGAGCTCAACCGTCTGGAGCAGATAGACTACGAGGCCGTCAACAACGCTAAGAACGCCTTCACCCGCGAACTCTTCGACGAGCAGGGCGACGCTACACTCTCGACCGCCGACTACAAGGCGTTCTACGACCGCAACGCCTACTGGCTCGCCCCCTACGCCGCATTCTGCGTGCTGCGCGACCTCAACGGCACCGCCGACTTCTCGCGCTGGGGCGACTATGCCGTCTATGACGAAGAGAAAATCAAAGCGTTCAGCGCCGCCCACCGCGCCGACATCGACTACGTGTGCTACCTGCAATATCACCTCGACCGTCAGCTGCGCGAAGTCCACGACTACGCCCATGCCAACGGCGTGGCCATCAAGGGCGACATACCTATCGGCATCTCGCGCGACAGCGTGGACGCGTGGATTGACCCGCGGCTCTTCAACCTCGACTGTCAGGCCGGCGCGCCGCCCGACGACTTCTCGGTGCTCGGTCAGAACTGGGGCTTCCCCACCTACAACTGGGAAGAGATGGCGCGCGACGGCTTCGCTTGGTGGAAGGCACGTTTCCGCAAGATGGCCGAATACTTCGACGCCTACCGCATAGACCATGTGCTCGGCTTCTTCCGCATCTGGCAGATTCCGATGGACGCGCTCCACGGTCTGCTCGGCATCTTCAACCGCGCGCTGCCCTTCTCGCCCGACGAACTGCGTCACGACTATGACTTCTGGCTCGACACCGACCGCCAGACACGCCCCCTCGTGCTCGACTGGATGCTTGCCGACTTCTTCGGCGAGTATGCCGACGAGGTGCGCGCCCGCTTCCTCGAATCGGAGGGCTACGACCGCTATCACCTCCGCCCCGAGGTAGACACCCAGCGCAAGGTGGCCGCCTACTTCGCGACGCAGGAGAAGGACGACAAGAACACCCGCATCTGCAACGGCCTGATGGGTCTCATCGACGACGTGCTCTTCATCGAAGACCCCTACGAGAAGGGCAAGTATCACCCGCGCATTTCGGCACAGTTCACCTATCAGTACCGCATGCTCAACGACTACGAGCGCTGGTGTTTCGACCGTCTCTACAACGACTTCTACTATCGCCGCAACAACGACTTCTGGTATGGGCAGGCCATGTGGAAGTTGCCGCCGCTCATCGACGCCACCGACATGCTCGTCTGCGCCGAAGACCTCGGCATGATTCCCGCCTGCGTGCCCGCAGTGATGAACGCCCTTCAGATACTCGTGCTCGAAATCCAGCGCATGCCCAAGGACCCGACAACACCCTTCGGCAACACGTGGCGCTACCCCTACAACAGCGTCTGCACCACGTCGACCCACGACATGGACGGCATACGCCGCTGGTGGGAGGCCGACCGCGCCGTGACGCAGCGTTTCTACAACGAAGTGCTCCGCGAGCCGGGCGAGGCGCCGTTCTACGCCGAGCCGTGGATATGCGAACGCATCCTGCGCCTGCATCTCGAATCGCCCTCGATGCTCTGCATCCTGCCCCTGCAAGACTGGATGTCGATTGACGGCGTGCTGCGCCGCCGCGACCCACGCGAGGAGCTCATCAACATCCCCGCCAATCCCCGTCACTACTGGCGCTACCGCATGCACCTCACCCTCGAACAGCTCAACGCCGAGAAGGATTTCAACACTCGCGTGCGCGACCTCATCCTCTCTACCCGCGGCTGACGACGCTTGTAAATCAAACGATTGCGCTGCATCCCCTCCGGGGGATGCAGCGCGACCATGTAAGGACGTGCCTTTGGCACGTGTGATAGGCCGGGCGTCTCACCGAGACACCCCCCGCGTCGTGCGTTGCAGAATTGTGAATTACCCCCGTCGAGGTGCATTGGAAACGTGCCGAAGGCACAATGCGGTTCAAATAAAGAATTGACACATCCCATTCGGGAATGCATTGCGCTGTAATTGCCTGATTAGCAGGTAGGGACGCACCATGGCGCGTCCACGCAGACCCACGACTACGAATTACCCCCTCTCGCCGCGCCAACGTCTCCGCGGACGCTCCATAGCGCGTCCCTGCCTTTAGACGACATTTGACCTAACGCCCCATTTCTCCGCAGTTGCGGGGGAGTGGGGCGTTTTGATGTTTTTCGGGGCTGAAAAAGGATTCATTTGGGTTTTATCGCACTATTTTTGATGCGGAGGGTGCTATATTGTGTGTCCGTCGGGAGGACAGCTTTACGCAGCGGACACTCCGGTGTCCGTTTTCGGACGCACGATGAAATTAATATATCTTGAAAATCAAACGATTATAATTTTGGCACGGTTTTGGCATGAATTATGGCAAAAACCTATTCATCACTTAAAGCAACAATGGACAGACCAATTTCAGACTCCGAAATCAAATCACGCCGCAACCGCCGCCTGATGGTGTGGGGCGGTTCGATAGCAGCCGTAGTGGCCGTCGTGTGGCTCACGCTCGGAGCAATGGAGACCTCGGTGAAGAGGTCAGACCTCACGTTTGCCACCCCCGACCGGGGGACAATCTCGGTGACGGTGAGCGGCGCGGGGCAGGTGGCACCCGCCTACGAGGAAATCATCACATCGCCCATCGCCTCGCGCATCGAGGAAGTGTTTCTCACCTCGGGCGACAGCGTCGTGGCCGGCACGCCCATCATGCGTCTCGACCTGCTCAGCACCGAGGCCGAGCTCTCGCGTCTGGCCGACCGCATCGCAATGGAAGAGCATGAAGTGCATCGTCAGGAGCTCAACAACGCCTCGCATCTCTCCGACCTGCGCATGCAGGCCGAGGTGAAGGAAATGACCCTGAAACGCCTCGAAGTGGAGCTGCGCAACGAGCGCTACCTCGACAGCATCGGCTCGGGCACCGGCGACCGCGTGCGTCAGGCCGAACTCGCAGTCAACACCGGACGCCTCGAGCTCGACCAACTGCGTCAGCTGATAGACAATGAAACCCGTGTGGCCGACGCGGCTGTGGGCGTCAAGCAGCTCGAACGCTCCATTGCAGCGCGCAATCTCGACGAAATGCGCCGCACCCTCGACAACGCACGCATCGTGGCCCCGCGCCGCGGCACGCTGACATGGATAAACGACCACATCGGCGAGCAGGTGAGCGAAGGCACGCGCCTCGCCGTGATTTCCGACCTCGGCCACTTCAAGGTGAAAGGCACAATGCCCGACGCCTACGCCTCGAAAGTGGGTGTGGGCGCGCGAGCCTCGGTGGTCATCGGCAAGAAGGAACTCGAAGGCACGCTGAGCAACCTCACGCCACTGTCGGAAAACGGCGTCATCTCGTTTGAAGTGTCGCTCGACCAAGACGCCGACCCGGTGCTTCGCTCGGGTCTGAAGACCGACATCTACGTGCAGTGCGGCATCGTCGACGAGACAATCCGCCTGCCGCGCGGCTCCTACTACTCCGGCCCCGGCTCGTATAAGATGTTCGTGGCCGACGGCGACCGTCTCAACGTGCGCGACATCGAGCTGGGCGACGCCAACCACCAGTGGGTGGAAGTGCGCTCGGGCCTCCGCGAAGGCGAGACAGTCGTAGTCTCCGACCTCAAAGACCTCCTTAACAACAAAACACTGAAAATCAAATAAAGAAAACATAGTATGGCAATCATTCAACTCGAAAACGTCGGCAAACTCTATCGCACGGAAGAGATAGAAACCGTGGCCCTCGAAAACGTCAACCTCGAAATCGAAAAAGGCGACTTCGTCAGCATCATGGGCCCCTCGGGCTGCGGCAAGTCAACGCTTCTCAACATAGTAGGACTTCTCGACACGCCCACCACGGGGCGCGTGCTTCTCGACAACTCCGACCCCTCGCGCTTCTCCGACGCCGCCCTCGCCCGATTCCGCAACACCAAGCTCGGATTTGTGTTCCAGAGCTTCCACCTCATCGACTCGCTCTCAGTCAGAGACAACGTGGAGCTGCCGCTGACCTATCGCAACATGTCGCGCCACGACCGCGACGAGCGCGTGCGCAAGGTGCTCGACCGCGTAGGGCTGTCGCATCGTCTCAACCACCGCCCCTCGCAGCTGTCGGGCGGTCAGTGCCAGCGTGTGGCCATAGCCCGCGCCATCGTCGGTCAGCCCGAAATCCTTCTTGCCGACGAACCTACCGGCAACCTCGACTCGCAGATGGGTGCCGAGGTGATGGACCTCCTGCTCTCGCTCAACGCCGACGAAGGCCACACCATCGTCATGGTGACCCACAACGAAGAACAGGCACGCCTGACACACCGCATCATCCGATTCTTCGACGGCCGCCAGGTGGGCTGACCTTAGTCACAATCATCACATAAGACTTTCTCATGCAAAACAATCTCATATCAAGGGCGTTTGCGTCGCTCAAGCAGCAGCCGCTGGTCAGCGCCCTCTCGCTCATCGGTTCGGCCCTCGCCATCTTCCTCATCATGGTGGTGGTGATGACCGTCAACCTCCCTTACTCCGACCTGCGGCCCGAAACCAACAAAGACCGCTGGCTCGCCTGCTCCTATACCACAATCAGCAACAACAACTGGGGCGACGGATTCAACACCTCGAACGGAGCCACATCGTTTAAGACAATCAAAGAGACCATCTATTCGCTCACCACACCCGAAGAGGTGACCGCCTTCGGCAACGGCTTCACCACGACGCCCATCGCGGCCGCCGGCGGAACGCCCGTGCCGGTGTTGCGCAAAGATGTCGACGACCGTTTCTTCAAGGTGTTCGACTTCGACTGGAAATCCGGCGAGCCCTTCACCCGCGAGCAGTTTGACTCAGGTGTCCCCGTGGTGGTCATTTCGGCCTCGGTGGCCAAAAAGCTCTTCGGTAACACCGACGTGACAGGCCGTCAGGTGGAGCTCGACCACATGCCCTACAGAATTTGCGGCGTTGTGGCCGACGTGCCCTCGGTGTCACACTTCACCTATGGAGACGTGTGGGTGCCGTTTTCAGCCACGACAACCATAGACGACGTATGGAACGACGGCTACATGGGAATGCTCTCCGCGCTCATTCTGGCGCGCGACAAGGCCGACTTCCCCGCCATCCGCGAGGAATACGGAAAGATGCTGGCCAAATACAACGCACAGATTGGCGAGGCCGGCTGGGAAATCAAACGAATGGGCCGTCCCTACGACATCGAGGAAGAACTTTCCGCCCCGTGGGCCAATCAGGAACCCGATGTGAAAGCCCTGCGTAAGCGCCACCTCATCACCTATGCCATCCTGCTGCTCGTGCCCGCGGTCAACCTCTCGTCGATGACCAACAGCCGCCTGAGCCGCCGCGCCAAGGAGATAGGAGTGCGCCGCGCGTTTGGCGCCACACGCTTCGAAATCATGTCAGACCTCTTCATGGAAAACCTCGTCATCACTGTGGCGGCAGGTCTGGTGGGCTGGCTCCTCTCGATGATTTTCGCCCTGCTCTTCAAGGAGACATTCTTTTCGGCCACGTGGGGTGCCGATGACATCACCGGAGTCTCCGTCGGCTCGCTCATGCAGTGGAGCACCTTCGGCTGGGCCCTGTTCTTCTGCTTCCTGCTCAACCTCCTCAGCGCCGGCATCCCCGCCTTGCAGGCCTCGCGCACCAATATCGTTAACGCATTATCAGGAAAGAAATGAAAAGAAAACTCCTGCGCCAGATATCCAACGAATGGCGCGCCAACACGTGGCTCAGCCTTGAGCTGCTCATAGTCAGCGTGGTGCTCTGGTATCTCGTCGACCTCTTCTACGTCAACATCTCGGTGTTCAACGAACCGCGCGGATTTAACACCGAAAACTGTTATCTCATCAACCAGCGCGAACTCAGCCCCAAGAGTCCCGAATACAAGGAGTATGAAGATGGCGGCGCCGAGCGCGACGACTTCCAGAAACTTTTCGAGGCACTCCGGAACCGCCCCGACGTGGAGGCTGTAGAAGCCGGCTACAACGCCTTCTTCTATAACGGCTCCAACTCGGGAGGTCCCGTGCGACACGAGACGCTCGACATCCCCAACGACGGGCGCTACATTGTCCATCGCCGCGTGACGGCCGACTTCCCCATAGTGTTCAGGCTGCGCGGTTCGCTCGGCGAGAGCTCGGAAGAACTCGCCAAAATCTTGCACGAGAAACAGCGCGGATGCTTCCTCGCCTCGGCCAACCTGCTTGGCGACGAAAGCCGCGCCGGCGAGCTGCGCGACCACATCGGCGAAGTGTTTGACGTCTCGGGCGACTCGCTCGTGCTGGCCGGGGTCTATCAGACCGCCCGCTACGCCGACTTCTATCCCGGCTACAGTTCGCCCTCAATCATCATCCCCCGCGCACCGCGCCACACCTCGAACGGCGAGCTCGTGGTCAGGGTGAAAGAGAAGATGGACGACGGCCATTTCGACGAGCTTCTGATGAAGGAGGCCGACAACTATCGTTTCGGCAACTTCTACATCGCTTCGGTGAAGCCCTTCACTGAAATCCGCAACAACTTCCAGCGCAACACGGTGAAAGGACTCACTCAGATGGCGATAGCCTCGCTGTTTCTCGCCCTCAACATCTTTCTCGGCATTCTGGGCACATTCTGGTTTCGCACCCGCCAGCGCATGAGCGAGATAGCCCTGCGAATGGCCTGCGGCGCATCGCGCACGTCGGTGTTCCGCCGCATAGTCAGCGAGGGCGAAGTGCTGCTCCTGCTCGTGACGCCCGTAGCCATAGTGTGCGACTGGCTGCTGACCAAGTATCAGATGAACACGTGGCACAACGGCGGCTACTTCGTGGCTCCGCGCTTCGTGGCCTGTGTGGTCATCACCTGGGCGCTCGTGTCGCTGATGATTTTCCTCGGCTCTCTGTTTCCGGCGCGCCGCGCCATGCACGTGGCTCCTGCCGTGGCTCTCAAAGATGAATGACATAGCACTCTCTCTTTTCGACAATCCGATGAAATGTTACATTAAAGTGTTGGCAATAGTGTTTGCGCTTGCCTGCGGTCAGCGGTGTCATGCCGAGGCCGCGGGGGGCGCCGACACCCTGCGCCTCAGTCTCGACCGCGCCATAGCCATGGCACGCGCTTCGAGCGTCGACGCCGCAGTGGCGCGCAATCAGTTGCGCGAAGCCTATTGGAACTATCGCACCTATCGTGCCGACCTTCTGCCCGAGATGGATTTCGCCGCCACGATACCCTCCTATCGCAAGACCTACAGCTCCTATCAGCTCGAAGACGGCCGCTACACCTTCGTGCGAAACAACGTCATGCAGATGACCGGCGAAGTGTCTATCACACAGAACATATGGTTGACGGGTGGCTCGCTCTCGCTCACCACGTCGCTCGACTGGCTGCGGCAGCTCGACGCACCCGCCGGCACGGCCAACCGCTTTATGGCTGTCCCCGTGGTGCTTCGGCTCAACCAGCCGATTTTGGGCGTCAACAGCCTCAAATGGCGCCGGCGCATCGAGCCGGTGCGCTATCGCGAAGCCCTCGCGCAATACATCAGTCAGACCGAAGGGGTGGCCATGAGCGCCATCACCAACTACTTCAATCTGCTCATGGCCGAGGTGAACCTCGACATAGCGCGTCAGAACTTCGAAAACTCGGTGAAACTCTACGAAGTGGCCGAGGCGAAGTATGGCATGGGGCAGATTTCGCGCAACGACCTGTTGCAACTCGAACTCAACCGCCTTTCGGCCGAGGGCGACCTGACCTCGGCTCTCACCGACATGAAAGCGTCGATGTTTGCCCTGCGCTCCTTCCTTGGCATCAGTCAGGATGTCGAAGTGGCCACGGAGCTGCCCGGCGAAATCGCGCTCGGCGAAGTGGCCTATCCCGACGTGCTCGAAAAGGCCCTCGACCGCAACGCGCTCTCAGCCTCGCTGCGCCGCCGTCAGCTCGAAGCCGACTACTCGGTGGCCACGGCCAAAGGCAACCGCCGCCAGATTGACCTCTTCGCGCAGGTGGGTTTCACAGGCGCCGACTCCCGTCTGGGCGGTGCCTACGGGCCGCTGAAAGACAATCAGATGGTGGAAATCGGATTTAAGATACCTATCCTCGACTGGGGCAAACGCGAGGGCAAGGTGAAGGTGGCGCAGTCAAACCGCGACGTCGTAGAAAGCCGTCTGCGCAAGGAGCGCCTCGACTTCGAGCAAGACATCTTCATCCTCGTGGAGCGCTTCAACCATCAGCGCCGGCAGCTCGCCCTGGCAGAGCGCGCCGACACCATTTCGGCACGCCGCTACGACACCAACGTAGAGACTTTTCTCGTAGGGCGCATCTCGACGCTCGACCTCAACGACTCGCGTGTCAGCAAGGACGAAAACCGTCGTTCGGTCATCGACCGCCTCTACCTGGCGTGGTATTACTACTATCAGCTGCGTTCGCTCACTCTCTGGGACTACCTGACCGACACCCCCATCGAGCCCGATTTGGAAATCAAAGGATAATTAGTTAATTTTGTAAGTAACTTTTTCAAATTTATGATTCTCATTGTCGACGACGATAAATCGGTGCGCCTGTCGCTGCGTCTGCTTCTGCGGCGCAACGGCTACGACACCCTCGAGGCCTCAGGCCCCGAGGAGGCCATGGCGGCAGTGCGCTCGGGCGCACCGCTCTCGCTTGTGCTGCTCGACATGAACTATTCGCGGAGCACCACGGGCGAGGAGGGTCTAACGCTCCTGCGGCAAATCAAGCTCTTCATCCCCGACGTGCCGGTGATTCTCATCACCGCCTGGGGCTCGATTCCGCTCGCAGTCGAGGCCATGCGGGCCGGGGCGGTAGACTTCGTCACCAAGCCCTGGGACAACGGCTCGCTGCTGGCTCATGTCGAATCGGCCATCTCGCTCGCCTCGAAAAGGGAGTCGGACGCCGACGACGCCTCCGACCCGTCGTTCGACCGCTCGGCCATCATCGGGCGCGACCCCGCGCTGCTCAATCTGCTCGACACGGTGCGCCGCGTGGCCCCGACGGAAGCCCCGGTGCTCATCACCGGCGAAAACGGCACGGGAAAGGAACTCATCGCCGACGCCATCCACCGCAACAGTCTGCGCCGTGGCGGCCCGCTGGTCAAGGTCAACCTCGGCGGCATAGCCACGTCGCTCTTCGAAAGCGAGATGTTCGGCCATAAGAAAGGAGCGTTTACCGGTGCCGTAGCCGACCGCAAAGGGCGTTTCGAGACCGCGCAGGGGGGCACAATCTTTCTCGACGAGATAGGCGACCTCGACCTCAACAGTCAGGTGAAGCTGCTGCGCGTGCTTCAGGAACACACTTTCGAGCCGCTTGGCGACAGCCGCACCCTCCGCGCCGACATCCGCGTGGTGTGTGCCACGAATGCCGACCTTCCGGCCATGGTGGCCGACCGGACGTTTCGCGAAGACCTCTTCTATCGCATCAACCTCGTGACGCTGCGCCTCCCCGCCCTGCGCGAGCGCCGCGACGACATCCCCCTGCTCGTCGACCATCTGATACGCACATCCTCGCTGCGCACCTCCGACGGCGCGACTCAGCTCCCTTCGCAGCTCATCACGCCCGAAGCACTCGACTATCTGCGCTCGCTCCAGTGGCCCGGCAACGTGCGTCAGCTCCGCAACGCCGTCGAGCGCGCCCTCATCACCTCCGACCCTTCGGCCCCGCTGCCTCTCGAAGCCTTCACGGTGCAAGACCTCGGCACTCCCGACCTTTCGCCCGAGGGGCGTCTCGCCATGACCGAGCGGCAGGCCATCATGGCCGCGCTGGCCGAGTCGGGAGGCAATCTGACGCGCGCGGCTTCGCTGCTCGGCATCACCCGTCAGGGACTATACCGCCGCCTCGAAAAATTTGATATTCCCCGATGAATGCCTATTCTCTCCTCATCGTCATAATAGCCGCGGCCATAGCCTGCGGAGTGGGTGCCTCCGAATGTCAGGGGGCCGAGTGGGTGGTGTGGATGCTGCGCGCCGCCTCGCTGCTCCTCGTGCTCCTCGCCTTCGTTTTCCATTTCAAGATAATCCGTCCGCTCTCGCGCATCAATCTCGGAGCCGACCTCCTGCGTGCCCGCGAGTTTTCCACGCGTCTGGCCAAGGTGGGGCAGCCGGACATCGACCGCATCATCGACATCTTCAACCGCATGATGGCCGAAATGCGCTCCGAGCGACTCCGCAAGCAGGAGCAGGACACTCTGCTCTCGCGGCTGCTCGACGTGTCGCCTCTGGGGGTGGTGATGGTCAACGACGGCATACACATTTCGCTGGTCAATCCCGCCGCGCGCACCATTCTTGCCATTCCCGACGACTGCAATCCCGAGGGGCTGCGCTTCGACTCGCTCAAGGGCGATGTGGTCGATGCCATGCGCTCGCTCCCCCATGACGCAGCCATGGAATTGCGCCTCTCCGACTCGACCATCTACCGCATCAGCCGCCACGGGTTCATGAACCTCGGCTATCAGCATCCCTTCTACATCATCGAAGTGCTCACCGACGAGGTGCGCAGCGCCGAACGCCGCAGCTACGGCAAGGTGATACGCATCATGAGCCATGAGGTCAACAATCTCATGGCGGGAGTAACCTCCACGCTCGACACCCTGACAGGGATTTTCGACGACACCGACCCCGACATTTCCGAAAGCCTCCGCTCGTGCAGCGACCGCTGCCGCGAGACGTCGCAATTCATAGGCCGTCTGGCCGAGGCTGTCAAAATCCCCGCTCCGCAACCCGTCGAAGTCGACCTCTGCGCGCTCCTGAGCGACATGCGTCCCATGCTCCAGAGTCTCTGCAGCCCGCGCGGCGTAGAGTTTGTTTCATCTATTCCCGAAAAGCCTGTCATAGTCAGGCTCGACCCTGTGCTCATCGAGCAAGCGGTGGTCAACATCGTCAAAAACGGCGCCGAGAGTGCCGCTGACTACGCCGACGGGCGCGTCGAGATGACGCTCACCCCCGACAGCCTGGTGATATCCGACAACGGCCCCGGCATTTCGCCCGAAGTGTCGCGCCAGCTTTTCACCCCCTTCTTCACCACGCGCCCCGAAGGCCACGGCATAGGCCTCACCGTGGTGCGCGAAATCCTCAGCTCCCATAAGCTCCGCTTCTCGCTCACCACCCCCTCCCCCCGCCACACCCTCTTCGCCATCTCCCTCCGCCCCTAATCCCCTCATGAGACTGACGTATGGCAGAAGGTATGGCCGCGATTTCTCGCAGCAAATTGGCAACGCGGGAAGTTATATAACGTAGCCCTCAATGATGTGTATCTTAATTGATTAATTAACGATTTCACCCCCACTACCGGTAGTGGGGGTGAAAAAAATACAATACTTGTCTGTCGGGTCAGGATAAGCGCGTGATGCGGGCGCGGGTGTTTTTGATTTTCTCGGGGGCGAGGGTCTTGACAAGCGCGGCGGCTTTGTCGCGCGGCACGGCCACGAGGGCGCAATGGTCGCGCAGGGCTATGCGGCCTATTTCGTCGGAAGCGAGGCCGCCTTTGGCGATGAGGAAACCGACGATGTCGCCGCGCGAAATCTTTTCTTTCTTACCGACGTTGAAGTAGAGCGTCGCCACGCCCGACCTGATGGGGCGGTCGTTGTGGCCGGTGGGCACATACGAACGGTCGAAATTGATGTATTCGGGGATGTCTTCCCCCTCGTTGACGATGACGTAGATGTCGCCGGTGGCATCCTGACGCGCCGTGCGGCCGTTGCGGTGGGTCCACGCCTCGGGCGAAACCGGCAGATGGTAATGCACGACGGCCGACAATTCGGGTATATCCAGACCGCGTGCGGCGAGGTCGGTGGCCACGAGTATCGGGGTCGACCCGTTGGCGAGCAATTCGATGGCGTTCTCACGCTCGTTCTGTTCGAGACCTCCGTGATAGAGTCCGGCGGGCAGGCTTGCGGCCCGGAGTGCCGAATGGACGCGCTCGGCGGCATCGCGGTGGTTGACAAACACTATGACGCGGCCGTCGGGCAGCGAGCGAAGCAGTTCGATGAGCGTGTCGAGTTTGTCGCGGGCGGGCGACTCGACTTCTACCACCTGCATTCTCCTTCCGGGGGCTTCGATGCTCTGCGAAAAGTCGATTTTTTCTACCGAAGTCTGCGGCAGGTAGTCGGGGAGAGCGGCCAGGGGTGTGGCCGATGTGAGTATCACCAGGCCGAGGCCTTTGAGACTGCGGCACACGCGACGCATCTCATCGGCGAAACCGAGTTCGAGGGCTTTGTCATATTCGTCGATGACGAGCGCCGACACGGCTCCGAGGTCAAGCTGCCGGCGGTTGATATGGTCGAGAAGACGCCCGGGAGTGGCCACGATGATGTCGGGTGTGACGGCCAGCGAGCGCGTTTCCTCCTGCATCGAGTGGCCGCCGTAGAATGCCACCGTCTTGTAGTCGGGGGCGATGGGGCGGATTACGTCGTAGATTTGAAGCACAAGTTCGCGCGAAGGGGCCATCACCACGGCCTGCACGTGTCCGTCGGGCTTGCGAAGGCTCTTGAGCAGCGGAATGGCGAACGCCACGGTCTTGCCCGAGCCGGTCGGGGCCAGAAGTATGTAGGTGCCGCGCGTGGCTGTCTGTGTCATGCGCTGCTGCATCGGGTTTAGGTTTTCAATCCCCAGACGCGATGCTATGTTGCTTGTAATTTCGTTCGGCTTCATATCTTAATTCGTTGAGTATTTCGAGTTCTATCGAGTCGGGCAGCTCGGTTTCTACTATCACTTCCGGCGCCTTGGGCACTTCCTTCACCGGGTGTTTCATCATGGCCGAGTGCAGACTCAGAATTTTCCTTCCGTAGTCGTGGCTCATGGCCCAGCGGCCCGAAAGTTCGTCCCACGTGGGGGCGCAGCCGCGGCTCACGAATGTAAACCGCGGGTCGACTATGCTTTCCCCTTCGGGAAGCGGCTCCTTGGTGCTGTAGGCGAAGAGGTGCTGCATCATGGCCGTGACCCCTTCGCGCACCGTCGGGAAACTGCATCCCTTGTCGCCGCGTTGCTTGACGCCGAGGCCGCAATAGTTGTGGGCCGATGCCGGCACGTGGGTGCCGTTGTCAAACCTGAACCAGCCTGTCTCTATGATGGCCTGGCAGATGGCTATGTCGCCGCGTATGCCGTAGAGCTGTCCTACCTCGAAAAAGGCTTCGGCCACCTCGCGCTCAAATTTCGGATTGCGCGCCGAGATGTATTGGTAGATGCGTTCTACGTCGGCCTCGGCTTCGCCGCGTATCGGTACTGTCGCAGCCGCCGTCAAGGTGGCCGCGAGAAGGCTGATGATGAATAGCAGTCTCTTCATGTGAATGGAGGGTAGTCGTATTTACAACGCAAATATGCACCAAAAATCTTTGTCGGCAAAGAAAAAAAGTGTTAATTTTGTAGAAAGTAGAGGTTTCGGCCTATGCGAAGCGTTCTCGCTCCCTTCGCTTTCAGGCCGGATAATCCCTCGTTTCTCTTCTCAATCAGCTAAACCACTGTGCTTTATGAAATATTTCTTTTCGGCCGGAGAAGCTTCCGGCGACATCCATGCCGCCGGAGTCATAAAATGTCTGCGTGAACTCGACCCTGAGGCGAAGATTCTTTTCCTCGGTGGCGAGGCCATGCAGAAGGCTGCCGGGACTCGTCCGCTCATCTCGCTCGACCGCATGGCTTTCATGGGGTTTGTCGACGTGGCGCGCCATATGCCCGACGTCGTCGGCAACATCCGCATTACCCGCTCGGCGCTCCGGGTGTTCAAGCCCGATGTCTTCGTGGCCGTCGACTATCCCGGCTTCAACCTCAAGATGCTCTCCTATGCGGCGTCGCTCGGGGTGAAGACAGCCTGGTATATCGCCCCGAAGCTCTGGGCCTGGAAGGAATACCGCCTGCGCTCGATGCGTAAGGTGGTCGACCGCACGCTCTCGATTCTGCCTTTCGAAGAGCAGTGGTTTGGCGAGCGCGGCCTGAAGGTCGATTACGTCGGCAATCCTTCTGTCGAGGAGGTCGAGGCTGCCCTCGCGGCGCTCCCCGACCGCAAGAAGTGGCTCGCCCGCTACGGTCTCGACTCACGCCCCATTCTGGCTCTCATTCCGGGCAGCCGCCGGGGCGAAATCAAAGACAATCTCCCGGTGATGACCGAAGTGGCGCGGCGCCATCCCGAGATGCAGATTGTCGTGGGCGGTGCGCCCGGGCTTGACAAAGATTTCTACCGCGACCTCACACCTTTCAAACTGATTTCGGGCGACACGCTCACTCTCATGGCCATGGCCGAAGCTGCTCTCGTCACGTCGGGCACAGCTTCGCTCGAATGTGCCCTGGCCGGTACGCCGCAGGTGGTCTGCTACAAATCCGTGGGTTGGTCGGCGGCTCATGCCGTGTTCGAACGCATTCTCAAAATCCCCTTCGTCTCGCTGCCCAATCTCATCACAAATCCTACCGACGAACTCACACGCCATCGCGTCAACGAAGAGTCGGCCCGCTCAGGGGTCAGAATGGGCATCGTGCCCGAAATGCTCATGCACCATTGCAACCCCGACGAGGTTGACAATCAGCTCGTGCCTCTCCTTCATCCCGGCCCCGCCCGCGAAGCTCAACTCACAGGCTACGCCCTGCTCCGCTCGCGCCTTGCCACCGCTGACCCTGCCGCCCGCCGCGCCGCTCAAGCCATCTACGACCTCGCCAAATCCCGGAAATAGCCCGGAGAATTAATTCATTAAGTAAGTGAGCAAAATCTCATTTTTTCATTTACTTAGCTTCCATGAGAAGGGTTTACAAACATACCCGGCGGTAAAAAGTATCGTGAAATGCGAACGATTGCCACATAAAAACTAAACCCGGCAGCTTGACAAGTCAGGGGCTACCGGGAATCAACGCTACAAAGGTAGTAAAATTTTTTTAGACAGCAAAATATTTGGCTATAAAAATTGTGAAACAAGATGCAATTCTCAGAATTTCAACATATACTATCGGAGGAAAGATTACAACGCTACCTGTTGGCTTGTGACCATGACACTCGCAAGACAATGACCCTATATAGGTTGAACCTGAATCTGTCACAGGAAGTCTTTACCCTTCTGAGCTGCTTTGAGGTTGCGGTCAGGAACGCCATTGATCGTATTCTTATAGCATCCCTTGGGACTGACTGGCTACGCGATGCGATATTACCCGGCGGAGTATTTGACGTGCCGGGATGTCGGGACAGTGCCAAGATAATCAGGAAGGCATATAACAGACTACAGCGCGACAACTCATATACTCACCCAAAGTTGCTCGCAGAAATGGAGTTCGGAGTTTGGAAATATATGTTCGCCAATCCACAATACAGGGCTGTCGGAAGAACATTACTTGCGATTTTCCCAAACAAGCCCCGTTCATCGGCGGAAGTTCAGTATAACAACACCTATATCTTCAATGAGTTGGACGGAATCAACATTCTCCGTAACCGAATAGCGCATCACGAGCCTATCTGCTTTGCACGTCGCCAGCCTGAGATTGCTACCACCTACATACTGAACGCCTATCAGACACTTCACAAACTATTTTTGTGGATGGGGATTGACAGCCATTCCCTTCTGTATGGTCTTGACCATGTGCAGCAGGTTTGCTCAAAAATCAATAATCTGAAGCCGTGTATTTCAAAATACTAACCCATGAACGCGAGTTCGGGATAACGCATAAGTTAGGGATATTCAGTTAATCGCTTGATTTTTCAAGCGATTAACTGAATATCCCTATGTAAATCGTCTTAGTTCACAGAGCTATTCATAAATATAACCAATCTGGTGAACCGCAATAACCCCCCGTCTTAATAGTCTAATCATTTTAGGTTGGATGTATTCGCATTGGAAGTATTCGGGCTCAAAACGCTCATGTTCAAATTCATTGGGTAGAAATCCTTCATATTCAAATATTTCAATACCTAATTCATTAAGTACTTCTTTTGGAAGTTGATAGTCTTGATCTACAAGTCCAAAGAATGTCCAACCTTTATCTATTGCGAGAGACATTATGGCCTTGTCAGCGGCTATGTAAATATAAGATCCGACAAATGATCCAACAAAATTACCTAATAAATAAGCAAAAGGAAGCACCGGCAATATGGCTTGGAATAAGGATCCCATACCTATAGCAACTCCGGATACAATTACAGATTTAGTAAGATTATTGACAAATGTAGTATTACTAATGCTTCCATTGGCTAAAGCAATTGAATCACCAAAAGTTTGAAAGACTATAGCGGTCAAAGCACCAATAACACCTGGAGAGACTGATTGTAATGCTGCTCCAAATTGGCCGGTTTTGCAGGCAACGGTTACAGTTCCAGCTATAAAGCCGCGAAGAAAGCCTTCGCTAATACCGGTAAAAGCCGCTGCTCCCAATTTTTCCAGTTGCTCGTTTGATATATACCCTCGATTAATCAATTGTTCGATACAGTTATATATACTTGGAGCAGTTTTCATTACCAAAGTAATAACAGCCGCTGACAAACCTGCTTTTACTCCTTGTTTAATAATGTGTTCTAAATGAACAAGGTTATCCAATGTTATTCCCTCATCAGTAGGGGAGAATTTTCCTTCCTTTGCAAGTCGTGCCATTCTTTCCGATGAATTCCTATCTAATTCATAAGATGATGCGCCATCGGGTGACTTGATACAAGACGTCAGCATATCGCGAACTTCTTGAAATCTTTGTGCTTGTTCAGGACGAGTCAACAGCTCTTTTGCTATTTTAATGTCAAGATAAGCAATTGCGGCTTCCATTTGGTCAGAAGGAATAAGTCGTAATTGGCCGGAATAGATTGCATCGAAAGGCGAAGTGTCAACGGGAAGATTCCTATCTTGGAGAAATTGTTCAAAAGAGATTCCATCATGAGATGCCTGATATTCCTTATATCTCTGGAAATAGCTAAGTGCTTGGGCATTGACCGACTTATCCGCAAACTTATAATATTTAAGCCCATATTCTGAATTTTCCCAGTTTCCACGAATATCAGGAGAAGCGAATCCGTGACTTCTATCAATTGTAGCGGAATATTGGGAATCATTTACAGCAGCATCAATATTAAACGTACTACCGTGCCACATTTCCGCTATATCTCCCTGTAATCTGTCGGTCGGCGTATTATAACCATTAAATGAGTTAATTCTCTCGGCAAGCTCCTGAATGGCATTATCAATTCGCCCGACATACTGATGCCCGGCATTATCCCCTAAACAGCCCCCAACATTCTGGGTGGCCGAATTGAAACCTTCGGAAAATGGATTATCCATTTAGAATATCTTGGAGTTTTGATTTCGCAAGGACATCAACCGCGTCCATATATAGTTTAAATTTAATCTTTTTCTTTTGACTTGTCAAGAGCCATGCAGTAATTGCTGCTCCAGGAATGCCTAATACTGAAGATCCAATTATAGCCGCAGCATATTTTCCCCAGTTTTCTTTGAGAATATCGGATAATTTTTTGGGGGATTTGACTTCGTTATATACGACGCCTATCATGTTCCCTTCTCGTTTATAATCCATGCCGGGAACTATTTGATCAGAGTGTAAAGATGGATTCGCAAGATTTTCGTTAATCAAATCCTCGTTGAGAAGAATTATCCTATTTTTGTTGTTTAGGCCAGCTTCATTAGCTAAATAATGTCTTTTGTCCCAGATGGTACATTCAAACTTATTAGAAAGCTGGTTTGAAAGGGAAACAGCAGCAGGCTTTGTGAATTTTTCGTAAACAATTACGAATTTCACGTTAGTGTTGATTGGGGCGTTACCCGAGGGATGATTACCGATCATATAATTAAAATAATATGGTGCTATTAAATGTTAAAGAATTCAGTTTTGATTCATTCAGGTCGGTTGAGTGCCGTTCAGTTGAGTTTAGGGAGTGGTATTATAGGTAACTTTATAGGAAACTCGTCCAATTGGGGTTTAGTGGAAATTGCTAACAATTTGTGAATTAGATTATTAGCGACCATTGGAGGTGGTACCACCAGCATTGATTTAAAAATGCAATGCAACTGATTATCAGTTTTTTAGTTGGTATCTTGAGGAGAAAATCTCCAGATGCTACACTGCTATTTTATAACGTTTTGAGGGGTTTGCACAGGCTATACAGTATCCTGTACTTATACCCGACTTTCAAAGTCCTCTGTTTGACCGCAAAGTTAGTGCATTTTCTCTACTCCACCAAGAAGACGCAGAGAAAATTTCACGGCTGATGCATCTTAATTTTTTCAGAGATGATACGGCATTGTGCCGTGACACATCCCATGCTCGGCGTGCGTCTCGGATGTCAGGCGATAGCCGAAGTGTTCGGCTATCCATGTCATTGAGACGGGAGTAATCCGGCTCAGATTATCCACGAGTTCCGGGGACCTTCGTTTGAGTTGGCTATATGCCGAGGCGTTTCTTCAGGAAATGGAAAGTTCGTCCTACGGGGCCATACTTCGGGTTTTTGACGGTCCGTATCAGCTTTTGGTCAGGCTTGATACCGAGGCGGATGCCATACTTGTCGATGCCTTCAACGCGACTGACCAAATACTGAATGTCAGAAGGCAATTCGGGCGCTGTGGGCGGCAAAAGTATTTCTGTCAAATCAGCCTCGGTTTTCTTGGCTTCCCATTTCCGGGCCATTTTCTCAGTAAGGTATTCGTGGTCGATAACGTAGACCTCCGCGTCGGTGCTGACAAAGAATGGCTCGTCTTTCTTGTTAAATCGAAACATGTCTCGTCCTCTGCCTTGCGACTCGATACGGTAGGCGATTTTCTCGATATCGACGGGTGTGATTTTGTCCGACACCACATCTTCATAGAAGCATGATAATTTCAGTGTTTCGAAATCGACTTTATTCCGGGCAAACCCCGCAAGCTGAGGCACCCATCGCCGGCTCGTTGCATCGGCAAGCACATCTACCTTGACTGCCACTTTGTCTCCGGCCTTCTCCCACGTTTCAGTCTGACTGTAGCGTCCGAATATCGTTTCGCGCCCGTTTTCCGCATTGTTGAGTTTGTCGGGCAGCGGCATGGCGGGAGGTAGTCCCACCCAGTCAGACCATGAAAAATGATTCGATGTGGCATCGCTCACACTGTCGAGCCCGTTGACGTCTGTAAATCTGACGTACGATTTGGCTGTCAGCGTTCTCGGATTCGACCATCCTCTGAATTTCACCTTATCATCGGTCGGCAGCATATAGTCTACCATCTTCTCGCGAAAGAGAAACACCGTATCCGTATAGGTGGTCAGCGTGGAATACTCGCGGATGTAGGCGAGGATATGCAGCAGTTTGCGCCGCGTCGACTCTATCACTACCTCCGGCAGCACGGCCGACTCTTCCTGCATGAATACGGTATCGGCATCCAGTGTTTTAAGTTTCATATCCTGAAAACCGAGGTAGCGAATGGTTATGGGAAACGATTTCTGAGGAAGTGACTCGAGCCGTCCGGCGCGGTCGCTCATGCCGACCGGTTTGCCGTGGCGGTCATAGACGGATGCGTTTGGCAACGGGAAACCGGTCTCCGAATCAACCACGACGACATAACCGTTCTTCCCCTCCATAGTGAGAATGGCGAGGAAGAATGCTATCATCGCGATTATGCAGCGTCGGACACGCATATTTATCTCTCTGCTTTATCTCTCAGCTCTCAAAGGATTGTGGAGGAAATCTTCGTAGGAGAGGCGGATGCCTTCGGCGAGCGGGGTTTTAGCCGTCCAACCGAGGCGGGTGGCTTTCGACACGTCGAGCAGCTTGCGCGGGGTGCCGTTCGGTTTGGTGGTGTCCCACACGATGCGACCTTCGTAGCCCACGGTACGGGCCACTAATTCGGCAAGCTCCTTGATGGTGATTTCCTTGCCCGTCCCGGCGTTGACCGTCTCGTCGCCCGAATAGTTGTTCATCAGGAAGACGCAGAGGTCGGCCAGGTCGTCGACGTAGAGAAACTCGCGCAGCGGTGAGCCGTCGCCCCAGCACACCACTTCGTCGAGGCCCTGCTCCCTTGCTTCGTGGAAGCGGCGGATGAGGGCGGGGAGCACGTGCGAGTGGCGCGGATGATAGTTGTCGTTGGGGCCGTAGAGGTTGGTGGGCATCACCGAAATGTAGTCCGTACCATACTGGCGGTTGAGATATTCGCAGTATTTCAGCCCCGAAATCTTGGCCAGGGCGTAGGCCTCGTTGGTCGGTTCGAGCGATGAGGTCAGCAGGCAGCTCTCTGGCATCGGCTGTGGCGCGAGGCGAGGATAAATGCACGACGAGCCGAGAAATTCGAGCTTGCGGCACCCGTTCTGCCACGCCGAGTGTATCACGTTCATCTCAAGCATCATGTTTTCATACATGAAGTCGGCGAGGTGTTCCGAGTTGGCCACGATGCCGCCCACCTTGGCAGCGGCCAAAAACACATATTCCGGCCTTTCGGCGGCGAAAAATTCCGCTACGGCGCGCTGGTCGGTCAGGTCGAGTTCGGCATGGGTGCGCGTGATGATATTGTCGTAACCCTGCGCGCGGAGGGCGCGCACTATGGCCGACCCCACCATGCCGCGATGGCCTGCCACGTAGATTTTGGAATCCTTTTCCATATGTCAGAATGAGTCTTTACGTCTGATTTTCACGTCTATCATTTCCTCGGTGCGCTCCGCGCCGTCGGGCAGCACGAGGGCCAGATGGCCGCCGCCCCCGGCTCCGAGCATCTTCCATGCGAGCGCCCTGCCGGCGTATCTGTCGATGTATTCCTGCACGCCGGGCTGCATCATGGCCGGGAACATGGCCACCTGCGCGTCAAACGAGTCGGCGAACGCGCGGGCGAACGCCTCGAGGTCGCGCGCCATGATGGCATCCCACGCCCGCGAGGCGGCTTCGGTGAGGTTTCTCACCTTGGCCGGGGTGATCTCCTTGCCTTCAACCACCGAACAGCCGGGGCGGCGCGGAAACATCGGCACGAGCACGAGGTGGTCTTCGAGCCACGAGAGGATGGCCTCGTCGTGACACGACTCGATGCGCTGCGGCCAGTAATGGCCGTCGTAGTAATGACGGGTCAGCCCCGACATGCAGATGCCTATGGCGTCCTGCGCCCCCGAGATGTGACCCTCGTTTTCGGGGTCGTTCTCGAAGCAGAACAGCAGCCTCGCCAGCATCTCCTCGTTGTAGTTGGGCAGTTCGTAAGGCCAGATTTTCTTTGCGGCGTTGCGCGTCGAGGTCGACATTCCTCCGCGTTCCATAAATTCGACGGTCGGTTCTATCGAGACGGTCAGCGCCCAGCCTCCGCCATGTTCCGAGACGTAGGGCTGGTCTATCCACGTGCCGGCAAGGTCGATGCGGTAGGGCAGGTGGGAGCTTACGTTCTTACGCAGCGATGTGGTGGAACGCGCTTCGAGCCCCGCGTCGGGCTGCCGCTCGAGCACCACGTATTCGATGCCCCTCTCCTCGCAGAAGCGGCGTTTGGTGTCGCTCCCGCCGTCTGAGTTTACCACGAAGACGTCGGGGCGTATGCGCTCTACGCTCTCCACGAAGTCCATCATGCCCGAACCGGGGTTGATGACGGCATCGGTGACGTAGCGTATGGCCTTCACCATGTAGAGGCGTTCCTTTTCGGAGTAGACCGTCTTGCGGTGCTTGAGCTCCTCGATGGTTTTGTCCGACCCGATGCCCACGTAGAGGTCGCCGTAGCGCGACGCTTCCTTGAAGAAGGCCACGTGGCCCGAATGGAGCATGTCGTAGCAACCGCTGACAAATACTTTTTTCTTATCCATTGTTGGTGTCGAAAGATGTTAGAGAGAAAATTGCGTAGGCGAGCACTACCGCGAAACACACCGCCGGGACGGAAAACGAAGCGCTGATGCCGCAGCTGTCTGACACGAATGCCTGCACCGGCGTGATGAGCGCGCCGCCGAGTATGGCCATGATTAGCCCCGACGCCGCCGTTTTGGCTGTCTCGGCATTGATGCCTTCGAGCGCTATGCCGTAGATGGTTGGAAACATGAGCGACATGCACCCCGAGATGACCACGAGGGCGGCGATGGCTGTCATGCCGTCTGCCGCTATCACCGTGACCGTCGCCGCAAGCGCCGCGACGGAGGCGCCCGCCAGCAGCCTCGCCGGACTCACGAAGCCCATGAGCCATGTAAAGAGAAATCTGCACAGCGTGAAGGCTATGATGGAGTAGAGGAAAATCATCGACGCCTCGCGCTCGAGCATCCCCGTCTCCTGCATGGCCAGACGGATGGTAAACGACCACACGCCCGTCTGCACGCCCACATAGAAAAATTGCGCCACCACGCCGTAGCGCCATCTCCGGCGTCGCCACAGCTGCCTGAATGTCGCGAGGAGTCCCGTCGACGCCTCGCTCTCGCGGCTGTCCGGCATCTTCACGCAGGCTATCACCACGGTCAGGCAGAGCAGCACTATGCCTATGCCCATGTAGGTGGCCGAGACCGCCGTCAGCTCGTGCGCCTGAAGTGCTTCGAGGGCCTCAGCCCCCATCTTGCCGCGCTCGGCGGCGTCGGCCGCATGAAGTTCCGAGAGTATGAAGTGGCGGCTGATGAGGATGCCGGCCACCGCACCTATCGGATTGAGACTCTGCGCGATGTTGAGGCGGCGCGTGGCGGTGGCCTGCGGTCCCATCAGCAGGATGTAGGGGTTGGCCGTGGTTTCGAGCACCGCACACCCTCCCGCCATGACGTAGATGGCGAAGAGGTAGAAACCGTAGGAGGCCGCCTGTCCCGCCGGATAGAAGAGCATCGTGCCCGCCGCGTAGAGCAGAAGCCCCAGGAGGATGCCGCTCTTGTAGCTGTACCTCCGCAGGAACATCGCCGTCGGGATGGCGAAACAGAAGTAAGCCCCGTAGAACGCGAATTGCACCAGCGACGTCTGGAGGTCCGTCATCGACATGATGCGTTTGAACGCCGCCAACAGGGTGTCGTTCATGTTGTTGGCCACGCCCCAGAGCAGGAAGAGGAGCGAGACAAGGCAGAAGGGAAGGCCGCGGCTGAGTGTTTTCGTTGAGGTTGTCAAGGTGTCGTGATGTCGGTTGTCTGTTCGGTGTGTGCTCTATTTGACGATGCCCTTTTCGAGGTATTCGGCCAGGTTGGTGCGCACCTGTTCGCCCGCGCGCTCGGCCGCCACCTTGGCCATGTCGGCATCCACCATCAGATTGACCAGCTCGACGAACGAGGTCTTCTTCGCGGGGTCCCAGCCAAGCTCCTGACGGGCTTTCGACGGGTCGCCCCAGAGGTTCACCACGTCGGTCGGACGGTAGAAATCGGGCGACACCTCCACGAGCACCCGTCCCGTGGCCTTGTCGATACCCTTCTCATTGGCGCCTTCACCCTTGAATTCAAGCTCGATGCCCGCGCGGCGGAACGCATGAAGGCAGAACTCGCGCACCGAGTGCTGCTCGCCCGTGGCTATCACGTAGTCCTCCGGCTTAGGCTGCTGGAGGATGAGCCACATGCACTCCACGTAGTCCTTGGCATAGCCCCAGTCGCGCAGACTCGACAGATTGCCCAGATAGAGTTTCTCCTGCTTGCCCTGCGCGATGCGCGCGGCGGCAAGAGTGATTTTGCGCGTCACGAACGTCTCACCGCGACGCTCCGACTCATGGTTGAACAGAATGCCCGAACAGGCAAACATCCCGTAGGCCTCGCGGTATTCCTTCACAATCCAGAACCCGTAGAGCTTGGCCACGGCATATGGCGAATAAGGATGAAACGGCGTCTTCTCGTTCTGGGGCACCTCCTCCACCTTGCCGTAAAGCTCCGACGTCGACGCCTGATAGAAACGGCACGTCTCAGCCAACCCGCACTGACGTATCCCCTCAAGGATGCGCAACACCCCGGTTGCATCTACGTTGGCCGTGTACTCGGGAGAGTCAAACGACACCTGCACGTGGCTCTGCGCCGCAAGGTTGTAGACTTCGTCGGGTCGCACCAGATTGAGCACTTTGATTATCGACATCGAGTCGCTCAGGTCGGCATAGTGCAGATGGAAGTTGGGGCGCCCTTCCAGATGCGCTATTCTTTCGCGGAAGTCCACCGACGAGCGGCGTATCGTGCCGTGGACGGCGTAACCCTTTTCGAGGAGCAGCTCGGCCAGAAACGACCCGTCCTGCCCCGTGATGCCTGTGATGAGTGCGGTTTTCATTGTCATGGTGGTGGGGATATGGTGGAGATTTTTGTGTTTTGCTTAACTTATTTACAAAAGTACGCAATTTTTCCGACATTCATGGTGCGATGCCGACGTTTTTTCTCTTCCGCGCCCCGAAACACACATTAAGCCCCGTCCTTTGGTGAAGGGCGGGGCTTGGCAGAGGGAGAGTATGTTACAAATTAATAGTTATGCGCTTCGAGCTGGAAGTAGGCCTGCGGATGCGAGCAAACGGGGCAGATTTCGGGTGCCTTCTTGCCAACGTGGATGTTGCCGCATTCACGGCAAACCCAGATGCAGTCGCCTTCGCGAGAGAAGACGATGCCTTCTTCGATGTTAGCGAGCAGACGCAGGTAGCGCTCTTCGTGGGTCTTCTCAATGGCTCCTACCTTCTCGAAGAGGGTAGCGATTTTGGTAAAACCTTCTTCGCGTGCCTCCTTGGCAAACTGAGCGTACATGTCGGTCCACTCAAACTGTTCGCCGGCTGCTGCATCGGCCAGGTTGACCGTGGTGTCGGGCATGTCGCCGCCGTGGAGCAGCTTAAACCAGATTTTGGCGTGGGCGTGCTCGTTGTCTGAGGTCTCCTTGAAGATGGCTGCAATCTGCTCGTAGCCGTCCTTCTTGGCCTGCTTGGCATAGAAGGAGTATTTCACGGTGGCCTGCGATTCGCCTGCGAAGGCGGTCATGAGGTTGGCTTCGGTCTTGGTGCCTTTGAGTTCTTTCATATTGTCGGGGGATGTTTATAAGTTAACGGATGAATTTCTCGACACCCGTAAGTGTCGTTACATTCCTATAACACCCTTTAACGCCGAATGGTTTTTGAGAATAGCGTTTTTTTTTCTACTTTTGTCGAAAATATTTCGAAATTATGATTGTTATCGGCATCGCAGGCGGCACTGGGTCGGGCAAGACCACCGTCGTCAACAAAATCATAAACGCCCTCCCGCAGGGCGAGGTGGCCGTCCTCCCTCAGGACTCCTACTACAAAGACCTCAGTGCGCTCCCCATGGCCGAGCGCGCCAAGGTGAATTTCGACGAACCGGCCGCCATCGAGTGGTCGCTCCTCGTCGGCCAGCTCAAGGAGCTCAAGGAGGGCCGCTCCATCGAAATGCCCACCTACTCCTATCTCACCTGCACACGCCAGCCTGAGACTGTCCACGTCGAACCCCGCGAGGTGGTCATCGTCGAGGGCATCCTCGTGCTCACCGACCCCGTGCTCCGCTCCATGATGGATGTCAAGGTGTTTGTCGACGCCGAGGCCGACGAACGTCTCATCCGTGTCATCGCCCGCGACTGCGTCGAGCGCGGCCGCACTCCACAGATGGTGCTCACCCGCTATCAGGAAGTGCTCAAACCCATGCACGAAATGTATATCGAGCCTTCCAAAAAGTGTGCCGACCTCATCGTGCCACAGGGCGGCAGCAACGCCGTGGCCATTCAGCTCCTCACCGATTACATCGAATCGCGCCTCGCTAAGAGCCGCAAGTAGACCCCTCTCTGCTTTATGGATACACACGCATCTTCCGACTCTCTCGCGCCCGACCACAAGATGGTGCTACGCACCGACAACCTCGTCAAGAAGTATGGCAAGCGCACCGTGGCCAACCACGTCTCCATCGAAGTGACGCAAGGCGAAATCGTCGGACTCCTCGGCCCAAACGGTGCCGGAAAGACCACCACCTTCTACATGACCGTCGGCCTCGTCACTCCCAACGAAGGCCACATCTACCTCGACTCGCTCGACATCACCAAGTTTCCCGTCTACAAGCGCGCACAGAACGGCATCGGCTACCTCGCTCAGGAGCCGAGCGTTTTCCGCAAACTCTCTGTCGAAAACAACATCAAAGCTGTCCTCCAGATGACTCCTCTCAGCAAGGAGGAGCAGGCCGAGAAGCTCGAAAGCCTCATCCGCGAGTTCCGTCTCCAGAAGGTGCGCAAAAACCTCGGCGACCAGCTCTCTGGCGGCGAGCGTCGACGCACCGAGATTGCACGCTGTCTGGCCATTAACCCTAAATTCATCATGCTCGACGAACCCTTCGCCGGCGTCGACCCCATCGCCGTCGAAGACATCCAGAGCATCGTCTACAGCCTCAAGGAAAAAAACATCGGCATCCTCATCACCGACCACAACGCCCAGGAAACCCTTCGCATCACCGACCGCGCCTACCTCCTCTTCGAAGGCAAAATCCTCTTTCAGGGCACAAGCGAGGAATTGGCCGAAAATCAGACCGTCCGCGAGAAATACCTCGGCCGCGACTTCATGTTCTACCGCAAGAGCTTCGAACACCCCGACCGCGAGCTCGGCACCTTCGACTGACCCCCCGCACCCGCTCTCGCCCCCTCGCGTGAAAAGTGGTTAAAAGTTTTGTCATACCGAAATATTTTAATAAATTTGCAGCGTCACACTGCGCTGACGCTCTTTCCTCGCAGATTACTCAAATTCCAAAATCAATTATAACATCATTCCAATGACCATCGATCAGTACAATTTCAACGGCAAGAAGGCCATCGTTCGCGTTGACTTCAACGTGCCCCTCGACGAAAACGGCCACATCACCGACGATACCCGCATCCGCGGCGCCCTCCCCACACTCAAGAAAATCCTCGCCGACGGCGGCTCGCTCATCATTATGAGCCACATGGGCAAACCCAAAGGCAAAGTCAACCCCAAGCTCTCGCTCGCTCAAATCAAGGACGCCGTGGCCAAGGCTCTCGGCACCGAAGTGAAGTTTGCCGAAGACTGCGCCAAGGCTGAAGAAGCTGCCAAGGCTCTCAAACCCGGCGAAGTGCTCCTCCTCGAAAACCTCCGCTTCCACCCCGAAGAAGAAGGCAAGCCCGTAGGCATCGACAAGGAAGACCCCGCTTACGACGACGCCAAGAAGGCCATGAAGGAAGCTCAGAAGGAGTTTGCCAAGACCCTCGCTTCTTACGCCGACGTTTACGTCAACGACGCTTTCGGCACCGCCCACCGTCGCCACGCTTCTACTGCTGTCATCGCCGACTACTTCCCCGCCGACGCTAAGATGCTCGGCTACCTCATGGAGAAGGAAGTCAACGCTGTCGACGCTATCCTCTCCGACATCAAACGTCCCTTCACCGCCATCATGGGTGGCTCGAAGGTGTCCACCAAAATCGGCATCATCGAAAACCTCATGGACAAGGTCGACAACCTCATCCTCTGCGGCGGTATGACCTACACCTTCGCCAAGGCTCAGGGCGGCGAAGTTGGCAAGTCAATCTGCGAGAACGATAAGCTCAACCTCGCCCTCGACATCATCAAGAAGGCCAAGGAAAAGGGTGTCAACCTCGTGCTCGCCCCCGACTGCATCGCTGCCGACGACTTCTCTAACGACGCCAACACCATGGTTTGCTCCGTGATGGAAATCCCCGCCGAATGGGAAGGTGTCGACGCCGGCCCCAAGGCCCGCGAAGACTTCGCAGCTGCAATCCGCGACGCCAAGACCATCCTCTGGAACGGCCCCGCAGGCGTCTTCGAATTCGACAACTTCGCCGGTGGCTCGCGCGCTATCGCCGACGCTATCGTCGAGGCCACTGAAAAGGGTGCATTCTCGCTCGTAGGCGGTGGCGACTCTGTGGCTTGCGTCAACAAGTTCGGTCTCGCCGACAAGGTGAGCTACGTGTCTACCGGTGGCGGCGCCCTCCTCGAAGCTATCGAGGGCAAAGTGCTCCCCGGCATCGCTGCCATCAAGGGCTAAGCCGACACATTTCTGAACGATAGAAATTTTCTTACGAGGGTGCTGCCGAACCGCCGTTTTGCAGTGCCCTCTGATTGTAATCATTCCCCCCTCCCGACTATGAAATCAATACGTCTACTGATTGCCGCCCTCATCGGAGCCGCCGCTCTCAGCAGCTGCGTCAGCAATAAGAAATACGCCCTCCTCCAAGGTCAGTATGACGACCTCAACTCGCGCTACAATGCCGCCACGGTCGACCTTGCCGAGAGCAAAGCCTATGCACGCAGCCTCAACTCTATGCTTGAAGACGCCCGCCGACAGAACGACGACCTCAAGGCCACTCTCGCCACTGCCATGTCGCAAAACTCGCAGGGCAACGCCAACATCGCCAAACTCGTCGACGAAATCAACGCCTCAAACAAATACATCAAACAGCTCGTCGACGCCAAATCAAAAAGCGATTCGCTCAACCTCGCCCTCTCCAACAAGCTCACCCGCTCGCTCAGCCCTGCCGAACGCCAGGATGTCGACATTCAGGTGCTCAAGGGAGTAGTCTACATCTCGCTCGCCGACAACATGCTCTATCGCAGCGGCAGCTACGAAATCTCGCCCGATGCCATGGAAATCCTCGGCAAAGTGGCTAAAATCATCAAAGACTACAAAGACTACGACGTTCTCGTCGAGGGCAACACCGACGACGTGCCCATCTCCCGTCCCAACATCCGCAACAACTGGGACCTCTCGGCTCTCCGCGCAAGCTCCGTCGTGCAGGCCCTTCAGGACGACTTCGGCGTAAATCCCGCTCGACTCTCGGCTGCCGGACGCGGCGAATACAACACCGTGGCCGACAACTCCACCGAGTATGGCCGACAGAAGAACCGTCGCACCCAAATCATCATCACCCCCAAACTCGACCAATTCCTCGACCTCATCGACGAAGCCCCCGAAGGCAACTAACCCTTCCCACCGCACCCGCATCCCCCCCCCCCGGAGGATATAAACAACGGGCGCAGGCGCCCAAAAGAGGAGTG
>JAIDCC010000038.1 GCA_029056055.1 Duncaniella sp. | reverse complement strand
CGTCAAGCCGATGTTGATGCTTTGTTGAACTCATATTATTAATTTTTGATTGAGTCAACTTTTTTCAGGCAAAGACACATGGTCAAATTGACAAATTGACAAATTGACAAATTGAGAAATTGAGAAATTGGGAAATTTCGACATCGACATTGACACCGGGGTGTGCCGATGCGGCGCGGGGCTGGATGCGCGGACGGGGTTAGTTGCCGTCGGGTTTGGTGGTGTCGGCGATGGGGGCGGGGGCCCAGAAGAATGTCGCGAAGTCGTCGGGTGAGGAGGGTGAGTAGGTGGTGAAGTCGACGACGTGGCTGAAGAGTGCGGGGGCGGCGGTGCGCATTCCTTCGATGACGCATTTAGCCACCTGATAGGCTCCGTAGGGGTTGAAGTGGGTGTTGTCGGCGAGTGCGGCTTTCTGTCCGGGGAATGTTCCTGCGGGATAGTGGACGAAGGCACATTTGGAGTCCTCAGTGCCGAGGGTTTCGTAGAGGCGGGCGGTCATGCCGTTGAGTTCGATAACGGGGACGCCCTCGCGTGCGGCTACTTCGCGCATTGCATCGGGGAAGTCTTCGTGGGTGTTGACGGAGGCACCATAGGTGTCGAACACACGGCGGCGCGTGGGGGTGACGAATACGATGTTGCAACCTTTGAGGCGTGCTTCGTCGACGAAGGTCTTGAGGCTCGTGGCAAACGAGTACCATGCCCCCTTGCCGGGGCCGCGCTGCTTCTGGTCGTTGTGTCCGAACTCTACAAAAAACCAGTCGCCGGGGCGGGCGTCACGCAGAGCGCGGCGCAGACGGCCTGCCGCGATGAACGTGTTGGCACTCTCGCCGCTTTCGGCATAGTTGGCGATGGAGACGTTTTCGTCGAAAAAGCGGGGCACCATCTGTCCCCAGCTTGCCCAGGGTTCTTCTTCCTGGTCGACCACGGTGGAGTTGCCGCAGAGGTAGACGGTGGTGACCGTCGAGTCGGCGGGGGTGATTGTGATGCTCTTGAGAGCGGGCGCTTTGCCGTTGATTTCGAAGGTGAGGCGGTCGTCCCAATCGAGTTTGGTCTTTTCGCGCTCCTTGATGCGCACTCGGTCGTTGTCGGAGATGATGGGCGTGCGCTTATTGACGGTGAAAGTCTTGCGGACGGTCTCGCCCTTGCGTGTGGGGAGGTTTTCTACGAGCAGACGGCGCGACTCGGCGCGCACGGTTGTCTCGGCGGCACGTTTGTCTGACCCTATTTCGAGGGTGACGCGATAGTTTCCGTCGGGGAGGGCGACGCTGTAGTAGTAGGGCGACGTGTCGCGGTCGGACTTCGGGGCCGATGTCGAGAAGTCGATGCCTGAAGTGCCGTCCCAGGCAGATGAAGAGGCGGGATAGTAGGTCTCGGCAGATGCTGACGCCGACATTGCGGCGAGCAGGAGCAGGAGTGCGGATTTTTTCATGGAGTTGAACGTGGGTGTTTTATAAAACAACTCAGGACTTGTCCATCCGACAAATCCTGAGCGTAAAAAGTGATAATGATTGGTTAGCTTTGAAAAACTATTTTTGCAACCGTATTATTTTCGTCTGTGGTATTTTGATTGTATATCTTAAATCTCTGCGGGGAGATGTTGTTTCGTTTTGACATTGCAAAGTTAGATACTCGAAATGACAAATCGGTTACAATCGCGATACAATGCGGTGACTTTTTCGCTCGGACTGCATTTTTAACATTTCAGGTGGGCAGCGGATGGCGCAGATGGTCCATCATCACGCCCGCAAAGGGGTGTTCGCCGTAGGGAAGGAAGCCGAGGCGGTTGTAGAGGCCGCGGGCACGGTGGTTGGTCTTGTCGACGAGGAGCGCGGCGGGTTTGCCGATTTCGGCGGCGTGCCAGAGGGTGGATTCGAGCAGAGCCTTGGCTATGCCCCGGCCTCGGAAGTCGGGGTGAACGCCGAGGGTGTCGATGTAGTATTCGTCGGGCTGACACTCGTCGGGCAGGTCGGTCACGTGCCAGTCGAGAAATTTCTCTGCGGCGGGATAGAACGCGCGGCGCAGACGGTGGAGGCGTGCGCCGTCGTAGGCAATCAGCGCGCCCACGGGGCGGTCGGTTTCGCTGTCGGCGGCAATGATGGTGTTGAGATAGGAGTATTGCGCACCTGTGCCTTCAGCGAGAGCCGTGAACATGCGGCGAACGTCGTCGCGGGTATGGCCGGGCGTGACGGCAGCGAGAGAGTCGACGATTTCGTCGCCAACGGCCCAGCAGATGCACTTGGCGATAAACTCGGCATCGTCGGGACGGGCGTCTCTTATGGTAATCATATCTGAGTGGATTGGTTTCTGATGGTTGTTATGAGGTGGCCGTCGGGCGAGAGCGACGCGCTGACGAGACCGCGGGGAGGAAGCGGGGCGGCCACGGAGCCACGGATAGGAGCCGTGCCGCGCTCGATGCGAACGACGTCCCACAATCCGCACCCGAGGAATGAGCGTATCACCTTGGCACCCCCTTCGACAAGCAGCGACGTGACGCGATGGTCGCGATAGAGAGTCTCGACCACTTCCTGAAGCGAGGTATAGGATGAGAAGACCACTGCGGGGAAGATGGGATTGTCGGGGGCGACACGCCCGGAGCGGTCGAGCAGGACACGCAGGGGCGAGCGTCCGGCATAGAAGCGCGTGGTGAGCGAGGGACGGTCGGCGATGGCTGTGCCGCTCCCTACGAGGATGGCGTCGTGGGTGGCACGCAGGCGATGGACGGCGCCCGCGGTGAGCGGCGACGAAATCTGTCCGTCGATGAAGCCGTCGGCACTTTCGGCCCATTTCACGGTGATGAAGGGGCGACCGAGTGTGTGGGCGATGATGAACTTTTCGTTGAGACGGCGGCACTCTTCTTCGAGCACGCCTGTGACCACTTCCACTCCGGCGGCACGGAGTTTTTCGATGCCGCGGCCGGCCACCTCGGGGAAGGGGTCGAGACACCCGACGACGACGCGCGGAATGCCGCGGCTGATGATGAGGTCGGCGCAGGGAGGCGTCTTGCCATAGTGGGAACAGGGTTCGAGAGTGACATACATCGTGGAGTCGGCAAGGAGAGCCGGGTCGGAGACAGAGGCGATGGCGTTGACTTCGGCATGACCCTCGCCGCAACGGCGGTGCCACCCCTCGCCTATCACCCTTCCGTCAGGCCCGACAATCACCGCGCCCACCATCGGATTGGGCGAAGCATCGAGCTCGCCGACACGGGCCAACTGCAAGGCCCTGCGCATGAAGAGGGTGTTGATTTCCATTACTCAGGGTCTTTCCAGTCGCCGTTTTCCTTGATGAGTTCGATGAGACGCGGCAGCGCTTCGGCCGTGGGGATGTTTTTGACCATGCACTGCTTGCCTTTGTAGAGGCTGACGTTGCCCACACCGGCACCGACGTAGCCGTAGTCGGCATCGGCCATTTCTCCGGGGCCGTTGACGATGCAGCCCATTATGCCGATTTTCAGTCCGGTGAGATGAGAAGTGGCTTCCTTGATGCGTGCGATAGCTTCCTGAAGGTCGTAGAGGGTGCGTCCGCAGCCGGGACACGAGATGTATTCCGTCTTGGAGATGCGCAGACGTGTGGCCTGGAGTATGCCGAGAGCGAGTCGGGTCAGGGCCTCCTTGTCAGAACGGCTGTCTTCTATCCAGAGAGCGTCGCCAAACCCGCGCAGCAGCAGGGCGCCCAGCTCGATGGAGGCCGCGAGGGTCACGTCGGTGGGACAGCCGGAATAGTCGCGACGGAGCATTACGGGATTTTCGAGCCCTTCCTGAGCGAAACGATGGAGCAAGAGTTTGCCTTCGGTGACGGGAGAGGTGCCTGAGAGACGAGCCACGGCAAAGACTGCGGGATTGGCTTTGAGCAGGGGGAGCTTTTCGTCGAAATTGCCTGCGGTCACTTCAATCCACGAGTCGGAAGGCTCGATGTCGAGACCCACCACCTGCGGCACTGCGGCAGCGAGTCGGGAGCGGCGGCGCGCGGGGGCGCAATCGTCATAGCTCGCGGCCACTTCAACCTCATCGGCTTCGGCCACGGGCGACGAAATGGAGGCGATATGGTCGACAATAGCTTTGGCCACGGGGATTTCGGCTTCGGGAGCTTCGCTGAGCGAGACACGGATGGTGTCGCCGATACCGTCGGCGAGCAGCGAACCTATGCCCACGGCACTCTTCACGCGTCCATCCTCGCCATCACCCGCTTCGGTCACACCGAGATGCAGGGGGAAGTGCATATCCTCGGCATCCATGGCCTTGACAAGACGGCGCACGGTCTCGGTCATCACCCCGACGTTTGACGCCTTGATGGAAATGACCACATCCTTGAAATCATGCTTGACGCAGACGCGCAGAAACTCCATGGCGCTTTCCACCATGCCGGCGGGGGTATCGCCGTAGCGCGACATGATGCGGTCGGAGAGCGAGCCGTGGTTTACGCCGATGCGCAGCGCCGTCTTCCGGGCTTTGCAGATTTCGAGCAGCGGGAGCAGGCCGCGTTCAATCTTACCGATTTCGTCGGCATACTCGGCGTCGGTGTAGTCGATTTTGCGGAACACACGCCCGGGGTCGACAAAGTTGCCGGGGTTGATGCGCACTTTCTCCACCCTCTCGGCAGCGGCAAAGGCAGCCTTGGGCGAGAAATGTATGTCGGCCACGAGAGGCACGGTGTAGCCCTCGGCACGCAGCTGCGAGCGGATTTCGGCCAGATTGACAGCCTCGCGTTCGCCCTGAGCGGTGAGGCGCACGATGGCACCTCCCGCGTCAGCTATGCGACGGGCCTGAGCCACGCTTCCGGGGGTGTCCATGGTCGAGGTGGAGGTCATCGACTGGAGCACGATGGGATTGGAGCCTCCGATGACGACGTCACCCACCACAACCTCCGACGTCGGGCGGCGGCGATAGTTGAGATTTTGTTTCAAAGCTCGTCTACCTTAAATTCGTATTTCACTTCCTTGAGTTCTTCGTTGGCCTTGACGATTTTCTCGTTGAGCGAGGCACGGTAGTGTTCGAAGCGTTCGGCCAGAGCGGGGTCGGCGAGGGCGAGAATCTGCACGGCGGTGACAGCGGCGTTCAGGCCGGCGTTGATGCCCACGGTGGCCACCGAAATGCCCGGAGGCATCTGGACGATGGAATAGAGCGCGTCCATGCCTGAGAGGGTCGAATTGATGGGAATGCCGATGACGGGGAGTGGAGTCATGGCGGCAATGACGCCGGGGAGAGCGGCGGCCATACCTGCTGCGGCAATGATGACTTTTATGCCGCGGGCTTTGGCACCGGTAGCGAAGGCTTCAACCTCGTGGGGAGTGCGGTGGGCCGAGAGAGCATTCATTTCGAAAGGCACCTCCATTTGGTTGAGGAAGTCGGCGGCTTTCTTGAGGATGGGCAGGTCGGATGTGCTGCCCATGATTATGCTGACGATGGGGGTCATGAGAATTGAGAAATGAGATATTGAGAAGTTATCATTTTGTCAATTTGACATTTTGACTATTTGACAAATTGAGAAAGTGAGAATTTGAGAATTTGAGAATTTGATAAATCAGACAAAGATTGTGGCCAGGGTGACACACAGAAATCCGTTGGCAAATCCGGCAAGGGTCTGGCCGAGGGTGTGACGCCCGAGATAGATGCGCGCACTCATCACCATGCCCGAGAGGAGTATCGCCCCTATAAACCACCAGAACGAGTTGAACACGGCCAGATGGCGGACGGTGAGGAAAAAGAGTAGTCCGACGAGGCCGCCCATGCCTGCGGCGTGAGCCGAGATTTTCCACCAACGGTTGACGACGACATTGATGACTATCGCCGCCGCGCCGCCTGTCAGAAACAAGGGTACCCACAACGGAGCCTGCGCCCTGAAGAAGAGCCACGCGCACACCAGATAGCACACGACGGCCACGGCATAGGGAATGCCGCGCTCAGTGCGCTCGTTTAGACCGGGGTCGGTGACGAAGCCTGCCTTGTAGAGTATGAAAATGACGGCCATCGGGATTATGGCGGTGATGAAAAACGTTGTGCCGAGGGTGCTCCACTGCATGGCCGGGGGGAGAATGGTCATGATGGTGAGCCATATGCAGAGAGCCATGCCGTAGGTGGGGAGCAGGAGCGGCGAGAAGAGTGCCGAGAGTATGTGGGAGAGAGTTTTCATTTTCCGATAATTATTTGGTGAGGGGCTGAAGAAGCCGCTGATGAGTTATGATATGGATTTGCGCAGTCGCGCCACGGGGATGCCGAGGCGTTCGCGATATTTGCTGACGGTGCGCCGGGCCACCTTGTAGCCCTTTTCGGCAAGGAGAGCCGTGAGGGCGTCGTCGTTGAGCGGGTGGCGCTTGTCTTCCTCCTCGACGAGCGTGCGCAGGGCGGCCGCCACCTCGCGTCCCGACGATTCTTCGTCGTCGCTGACACTCTCGCTGAAAAAGAATTTGAGCGGGTAGATGCCTCCGGGGAGGGCGACATATTTTCCGGCCGTGGCTCGTGAAATTATCGAGATGTTGAGGCCGGTGTCGTCGGCGAGGTCGCGGAGCACCATGGGGCGCAGGCGGGTTTCGTCTTCGGTCACGATGAAGTCGTGCTGCCGGCGCAGGATTGCTTCCATCACCCTCCGAAGGGTTTCGCGGCGCATACGGAGAAGTTCGATGTAGTCGGAGGCCGAGGCGCGTTTCCGCTCGATGAAGAGGCGTGCGTCGTCGGAGGCCAGCGTGTTGGCATCGGGAGAGGCGAAGGTCTGTTCGACCACCAGGTCGGGGATGCTCGAAGGCATAGTGAGTGTGACGGCCTCGGTGTCGGGGTCGAGTTCCACCACGAAATCGGGGGCTATGTGGCGGGTGCGTGGGTCGGCTTCGTTGTCGCCTATGGTCGAGGCGGGTTTGGGATCGAGCGAGCGTATCAGCAGGTCGGCGTCGCGCAGCTCATCTTCAGTCGCTCCGGTGCGCGAGGCGAGTTTGTCCCAGCGGCGGAGCGAATAGAGGTCGAAGTAATGGCGCACAATCTCGCGGGCGAGAATGGTTTCGGGAGAGTCGGTACGGCGGTTGAGCTGAAGCAGCAGACAGTCGCGGAGGTCGACGGCTCCAACCCCCGGAGGGTCGAGGCGGCGGATGGCCTCAAAGACCTCACGCATTTTTTCGGGAGAGACGTCGAGTCCTTCGTCAAACGCAAGGTCGTCGCGCATCTCGGGAAGGGTACGGGTAAGATAGCCGTTGGCGTCGATATTTCCGATGATGCATCGAGCCACGGGCATATCCTCTTCGGAAAACCCGGTTTCGGCCAACTGGCGTGAGAGGGTTTCGATGAGGGTTTCGCCTCCGGCTCCGAGCTGAGGTTCCCAATTCAGATCCGATGAATGGTCGGCGTAACGCATTCCTGACGTCTGACGTATGGAGTCGTCGGTCCGGGTGATAGCGTCGTGAGCGGTGTCGGCATTGTCGGCCACCTCGAGGGCGGGGTTTTCGGCCAATTCGTTTCTCACATCCTCCTCAACCTCGGGTTCGGACATTTCGAGCATACGCACCAACCGCAGCTGTAGTGGCGAGAGCCGCTGCTGCATACGCTGGGTGAGCGTCTGGGTCAGAGTCTGTCCGGTGTGAGATGCCATTGGGGTGGGAATTTGAGAAGGGAGAAATTGTCATTTTGACAAATTGACATTTTGACAAAATGAGATATTGACAAAATGAGATATTGACAACTTGACAAAATGAGAATTGAGAAATGAGAAATTGAGAAATGCCTTTCGGGCTTAGAGCGTGATGAGCGCGTCGTAGTCGAAATCGCGCACGGCCTTCTTTCCTATAACGTCGTCCCACGCCATAGGGTTGAGTCCGCCTCCGGGACGTTTCACCGTGATGTTTTCTTCGGTGAAGACTTCTCCGGCTTTGATGGGACGGGCTGCCACGATGCTTTTGCGTGCCACTTCGATGTTGGGGCGTTCGGCTTCGGCTACTTTTTTGTCACCGTCGCCGAGGGCGGTTTCGATGTTGCGGATGGCCGAGACCATTGCCGTGAGTTCGTCGGGCGAGAGCGATGCGCGGTGGTCGGGACCCGGGAGCGATTTGTCGAGGGTGAAATGTTTCTCTATAATCATTGCCCCGCGTGCTACGGCTGCCACGGGCACTTCGATGCCGAGGGTGTGGTCGCTGTAGCCAACGCCTCCTATGCCGGGCAGACGCAGGGCGTCCATGGCGCGGAGGTTGACAGCCTCCATCGGCGTAGGATACTGCGTGGTGCAGTGCAGCAGGAAAATGTCTTCGCGACGTGTGCCGGCCTTGACGAGCACGTCGACAGCCTGTTCCACTTCGTCGAGAGTCGACATTCCGGTCGACATGATTACCTTCTCGCCGCGTCGGCCTATTTTGCGCAGGTAGGGCAGATTGGTTATCTCGCCCGAAGGGATTTTCCAATAATCCATCCCGAGGGGTGCGAGCGTGTCGATTGAAACGAGGTCGAAGGGGGTACTCATAAAACCTATCCCCACTTCGCGGCAGAGTTCGGCCAACCCGGCATAGTCGGAGAGGGGAAGATGAATGGCGCGGCACATGTCGAGCTGCGACTCCTCGGCACCGGTGGTCTCTTTCTGATACTCAGCCTTGGGGGCTATCGACGAAATGACCAGTTCGGGCACGGCGGTCTGAAACTTGACGTAGTCGGCTCCGGCGCGTGCTGCGGCATAGACCATCTCGCGGGCGCGCTCAAGCGAGGCGTTGTGGTTGACCCCCGCCTCGGCTATGATGATGACTTTTGACGTGGAAGCCATGGGCGTTATTATTAATAGGTGACGACGTTGAAGGCCACTTCCTCGAAATAGCGGCAGATTTCGATGTAGGGGCGGATGTCGGTGACCGGTTCGAGCGGGAGGTCGAGGGCTTCGCGCAGGATGAGGTCAGGGATGTCGGCTCCGGCATGGATGGAGCACACCACTCCTCCACCCAGACGGGGATTGATTTCCATGAGCATGAGTTGCTCGGTCTCCTTATCGCGCAAAAACTGTATGGTGATGGCTCCGCGCAGTTTGAGAGCCTCGATGATGCCGGTAGACAATTCGATGAGTTCGGGCGAGTCAACCGTGATGGTGCGCACCACCTCACCGCCCAGCACTTCAAGGCGTCGGCGAGGGCTGACGCAAAGTATCTTTCCGCGGCGTGAGACGTAGCAGTCAACGGTGAATTCCTCCCGCTTGGGGTAGTAACGCTGAATGAGGTAGGCATCTTTCTCCTTGAGCACGCGGCGCAGCTCTGAAATGGTGTCGATGATGAATATGCCCTTCGAGGCCGACCCGTGGCGCGGCTTGGCGATGAGCGGAAATTCGGGGCGACCCCACGAGTAGGTGGCGGGAATGGGGAGACGGGCGTTTTTGAATGCGGCCGCTGCGGATGTCTTGTCAAACATCGTCTCGGCCAGACCGGGGTCGACGACGGGAGCCCAGATGTCGCCGTAATTGCCTTCGTAGGCTCCGGCGGCGGCTACTGCTCCGTCGACAAAGGGGAGCATCATCTGGATATCGTTGGCCTTTACCACGTTGTGCATGTGGCTGAGCAGGTCGGGGGCGTCCCATCGGCGTCCGAGCACTACGGTGCCTATCGAGGCTATGGGCACGTTGGTGTGGAGTTCGTAGCTGAAAATCTTTATTTCCACCCCCAGGCGTTTTCCTGCTTCGATGAGCTTGCGACCGAACGACACGCGTTTGGCACCTCCGAGAAAGAGCACGTTGAGGCGGCGGGGCTGAGCATCGGTTTTTTCCAATTTTCAGAAGTTTTTGAGTTTCGGAATAGGCGGCTGCCGCGGGATGAGGAGCGAGGCTCGGGGCCGCCGGAGTTCAGACGTTGTAGATGCCGGCTTTGTAGCGGGCGAGGTTTTCAGGTTTCACAAACCAGTCTATCGTGGCGCGGAGTCCCTCTTCGAGCGAGTGGGTGGGACGCCACGGTGTGAGCGACGTGATGAGCTTGTTGTCGCCGCAGAGGCGGAACACTTCGCTGCCGGCGGGACGGAGTCGCTGAGGGTCGGTGACAAACCTTACGTCGCGTCCCATGAGCCGGGCTATGGTGTGGAGCGTTTCTTCCATCGACACTTCCGTGCCTGTGGCGATGTTGATTTCACGGCCCTCTATGCCGGGAGTCTCGCCCAGGGCGATGAAGCCTTCGGCGGTGTCGGCCACGAAGTTGAAGTCGCGTGTCGGGGTGAGGTCGCCCACCTTGATTTCATCTGCCCCCGAGGCTATCTGCGAGATGATGGTGGGGATGATGGCGCGGGCGCTCTGACGCGGGCCGTAGGTGTTGAACGGTCGGGCTATGACCACGGGAAGATTGAAAGCGTTGTAGAAGCTCAGCGCTATGGCGTCGGCTCCGATTTTCGTGGCGCTGTAGGGCGACTGCGGCTGGCGGGGATGTGCCTCGTCGATGGGCACGTAGCGCGCCGTGCCGTAGACTTCGCTTGTCGATGTCACCACTATGCGGCGTGTCCCGGCATCGCGGGCGGCCTGACACATGTTGAGGGTGCCTTTGATATTGGTGTCGACGTAGCTGTCGGGGGCCACGTAGCTGTAAGGGATAGCTATGAGGGCGGCAAGGTGGTAGATGGTGTCGACCCCCTCGGCTATTCGGCGGCAGAGGTTGGGGTCGCGCACGTCTCCCGTCACGATTTCGAGGCGGGGGTGACTGACCCCTTCGAGCCAGCCCCAGGAATTGAACGAGTTGTATTGGCACAGGGCCCTCACTTTGTAGCCGTGCCTGAGGAGTGCTTCGGTGAGGTGGGAGCCTATGAAACCGTCGGCTCCCGTGACGAGCACGAGTTTTTCCGAATTGTCAGCCATTGTCCTATTGTCTGTCAGAATGGTTTGGAGAGATAGTAGTCGTAGACGGTGCCGTCGTCGGGATGGGTGTAGCGCAGGTGCATCCGGCTTCCGTCGAGCTTCAGGATGGTGAGCGGCGTGATGCCGGGCAGGAGGTGAAACCGCTCGGAGGGCACGTAGCTTCCGCCGGCGTTGTCGGTGTAGCTGAAATTGAGCATCAGCAGGTCGCCTTCACGGCTCCACGAGCCTTTGTAGCGGCGTGCCTCGGCATGGTCGAGGGTTTCCTGTATCTGTATCACCGACGTCTGGAACGCCCATGTGCATAGCAGCACTTCGTCGTCGGTCAGAGGCGTCGGCGTGCCGTCGGCTGTCAGTGAGTCGAGCGTCCACCATCCGAAGAGGTCGCCTATGTCGCCGTCGTTATGAGTGCAGCCCGTGCCGAGCAGGAGCGAGATGATGCAGGCGAGCATCAGAGAGAGTGTGCGGGTCATTTTTTCAGATTGAAGATTCCGTCATATTTCAAGGTCACGAGCGCGCCGAAGGCATTCGAGGGCATCGTGCCGCGGTCTATCTCGATTTTGCCGTTGAGCGCCAACCCGGCTATGCGTGCGGGGCGCCATTCGGCTTCGGCCATCACGGCGGTGAGGGTCAGAGGCTTCGGCAGCAGGAATTGGCCGTTGCCCCACGCTTTGCGGTAGCCTCCTTTGAGGCGGTAGCGCACCGTGGGCGAGAGTCGGCCCTCGACTGCCACGTGAAATCCGCGTGTCAGATTGGTCATGTAAGAGGCGTAGCCGTTGGTGTTGTAGAGGGTCGACATCACCATCGGGGTGCCTATGCCCAGACCGTAGTTGGTGTAAGGGCGATGTGCGCGGTTGTTGTAGTAGTCGTCGGCTCCCGTGGCGTGACCTCCGAGGGTCGAGCCTTCGAAGTCCGACTGGTCGTAGTGTATCGGGCCGCTCTGGTTGGTCAGGTCGAGGTATTCCACCACGGCTCCCGACACCCATGCGTCAGGGTCGGAGGCCTTGTATTCGAGTCCCCACAGACCGTCCCAGCCATTCATCTTTCCGAGCCCCGAACCATCTTCCCACGGATTCGACATGTAGGCCGAGAGTTCGGTGCCACCCGTCAGACGGTAGCGCACCTTGAGGTCGATTGTTCCGCGGTGGTCGCCGGTATAGAATCCGCCCTCGGCATAGTCGTTGTAGGGCACGAGCATCTTGAGCATCGTCGTGAGTCCGGCCGGATACGAGATTTCCTGCACCATGACCCCTTTGTTGTAGAAACGTTCGTAGCCGCCGTAGATGGCCGTGGCCTGCATGCCTATGGTCACCGACAGGGGCTTCTCGGGCGTCGAGCGCAGATAGATACATTTGTAATTGTAGTATTCGCCCTCTACGATGTGGTCGTTATAGTAGTTGTATTGCTCGGTTATCCAGTCGCTGTCGGCAAACTTTCCGTAGCCCACTTCGCCGAACACCTGCACCGCCCCGCGGGTCAGCGGGATGTCGACGAAATCAAGAAATCCGGCTCTCACCCCGGCTATGGGGCGCGTGTTGCCGCTCTCGGCCAGGTCGCCGCTCGTCAGCCGTTGGTTAAGCATCTTCGAGCGCTGCTCTTTCATGCCGGCGGTCAGAAACACCTGCCTGTATTTCAGCTCGCCATAGAGTTGCTGTATCCACAGAGCCGAGGGGCGCATGTCGTGGACGCTCCATCCGTCGGTGGCCGAATAGCGGTCGTAGCCCACGGCGTTGCCATAGCCTCCGGCAATGTCGAGACTGAAGCCGTAGCTGAAACGTCGCGAGCGGTCAATCTGTCGGCGCGCCATCACTTCGAGCGTGGCCGAACGTGCCCGGGTGTAGCGTCCGTGGTCGAGCGACGCTATGTAGAACGGAGCGAAGTCGCCGCTCCCGAGACCGGCACTCACTCTCCCCTCATATTCCACGGGATAGTCGGCACGGGCTTCAGGAGCCGTCAGGGCGGCTGTCGTCAGCACGGCGGCAGCCACGGCGGTATTGCGTAGCAGTGTTTTCATGTGGCAGGCGGGTCGAAGCATTGTCGGCTGACAGGGATGCCGACGGCAATCGACCCCACAAAGTTAACGATTTTTCTTCAATCCGCCACACTTTCTCGCGAAAAAGTAGGCCTTAGCCGCTCATTAACAAACTTTAGATAAGAATATGTATATCTATGTCGAAAAAAATGCTTACCTTTGCGCCAAAAAGAAACCTCAACATCATCAATCTCCAATTTACATTCTATTATGGTAAATTATAAGGATCTCGGTCTTGTCAACACCAAGGAAATGTTTGCCAAGGCCATCAAGGGCGGCTATGCCGTGCCTGCGTTCAACTTCAACAACATGGAGCAGCTGCAGGCCATCATCAAGGCTGCTGCCGAAGAAAAATCGCCCGTCATCCTTCAGGTGTCGAAGGGTGCCCGCAACTATGCCAACCCCATCCTGCTCCGTTTCATGGCTCAGGGTGCTGTAGAATATGCCAAGAGCCTCGGCTGGGAGAACCCCCAGATTGTGCTCCACCTCGACCACGGCGACAGCTTCGAGCTTTGCAAGGATTGCATCGACCACGGCTTCTCGTCGGTGATGATCGACGGCTCTCACCTCCCCTACGAGGAAAACGTCGCCCTCACCAAGAAGGTGTGCGACTACGCTCATCAGTATGACGTCACCGTCGAAGGCGAACTCGGCGTGCTCGCCGGCGTTGAAGACGAAGTTTCGTCTGACCACCACACCTACACCGACCCCGAGGAAGTTATCGACTTCGCTACCCGCACCGGTTGCGACTCGCTCGCCATCTCTATCGGCACCTCGCACGGCGCTTACAAGTTCACCCCCGAACAGTGCACCCGCGACGAAAACGGTCGTCTCGTTCCTCCCCCCTTGGCATTCGACGTGCTCGACGCCGTTATGGAGAAACTCCCCGGATTCCCCATCGTGCTCCACGGCTCGTCGTCGGTTCCCCAGGACGAAGTCGACACCATCAACAAGTATGGCGGCAAGCTCCCCAACGCTATCGGTATCCCCGAAGAGCAGCTCCGCAAGGCTGCCAAGAGCGCTGTCTGCAAAATCAACATCGACTCTGACTCGCGTCTGGCCATGACCGCCGCTATCCGTCAGACCCTCGCCGAAAAACCCGCCGAATTCGACCCCCGCAAGTATCTCGGCCCGGCTCGCGACAACATGGAGAAGCTCTACAAGCACAAGATTGAAGCTGTGCTCGGTTCGGCCGGCAAAGCTTAATCTCTCCGCGAGATAACCCCATCATTTCGACACCTTGAGTCCGCATCGTCGGGTTCAGGGTGTCGTTTTGTTGCGCAAAGCCGCCCCCGATTTTTTCATTTTGTCAGGTTGTCATTTTGTCAAGATGTCAATTTGTCAAAATGACAAGATGCCCCCTTTTCTCACTTCCTTCCTATGAAGAAACGCCTCCCGCTAATCCTGCTCACCGTGGCCGGATTCACGTTCAACACCTCCGAGCTCATGCCTATCGGGCTGCTCTCCGACATCGCCGACGATTTCGAAGTCACCGAAGCTCGCGCCGGACTCATCATCTCTGTCTACGCCTGGATGGTGGCTCTCCTCTCGCTCCCCCTCACACTCTGGTTCGCACGGATGGATTTCCGTCGCCTCATGCTCTGGGTGGTAGGTATCTTTGCCGTCAGCCACCTCGGGTCGGTGCTCTCCACTTCCTACTGGCAACTCATGGCCTCACGCATCGGTGTGGCCGCTGCCCATTCCGTCTTTTGGTCGATAGCCCCCTCGATGGCCGTGGCCGTCTCGCCCGGACACCAACGGGCCACAGCGCTTAGCGCCATGGTGGCCGGAGGCGGAATTGCCTTGATTGCCGGACTCCCACTGGGGCGTGTTCTCGGACTCGTGGCCGGGTGGCGCGTCACCTTCGGCGTGCTCGGCATGCTTGCCGCACTTCTCTTCTTCGGGTTGCGTGCGTCTCTTCCCCCGCTCCCGCAGGCCGCCGACGGCGAAAGCCGTGGGTCGATACTGCGCCACGTCGTCACCTGTCGTCCCCTTCTGATGATTTATCTCATCACCGCCGTGATTGTCACAGGTCACTACACCGGCTACAGCTACATCGAACCCTTTATGTATAAGGTGGTGGGAATGCCCGAGCAGACCATCACCCTTACGCTCGCCCTCTTCGGCGTAGCCGGGCTGATTGGCTCGTGGGTCACGTCGCGCTACTTTCCGCGTCATCCCCGCAGCCTCATCACCATCTCCTGCTTCGGATTGCCCGCCATGCTGCTCCTCCTTCTCCCCGTCTCGGCCGCAGGGCTCGCACCCCTCGCACTCCTCTGCATAGCATGGGGCATGGCCATGACGGTCTACAACATCTCATTTCAAAACGAAATCATCCTCTTCGCCCCCTCACACTCAGCCGTAGCCATGAGCATCTACTCGGGCATCTTCAATCTCGGCATCGGCTCCGGAGCATTTGTCGGCGGTTTCGTCTGCGACGCCGGACTCATGCCCCACATCGGCTACATCGGAGGCCTCATCTCACTCTCGGCAGCCATCTACGCCCTCTTCCGCTTCATCCCAAAGATGAAAATTTGAGCGGCTTCAAAAGATAATCATTTTGTCAATTTGTCAAAATGACAATTTGTCAAAATGACAATCCCTCTCCCCCTTCTCATTTCTCACTTCTTTCCCCGTCGGCGGTATCTTAAACCCCGTCCAGGCCATGATGATGCTCATCACCGGCGACATGTAGTTGAAAATGCAGAACGGAAAGTAGACGAGCGTCGCCACACCCAACACCGTCGACTGCGTCACGCCGCACGAATTCCACGGTATGAGCACCGAGGTCACCGACACCGAGTCCTCGATGGTGCGGCTCAGCAGACGCGGTTCGAGTCCGAATCGGCGATAGACGTTGCGATACATATTGCCCGTCACGATGAGCGACAGATATTGGTCGGCGGTGCAGGAATTCATAAACAGCCCGCTCCCCACCGTAGCACCCACGATTGACGTGCGCCTATTGAGGCGCGACGTGATGGAGCGCGTCACTCGCGACAGCATCCCCGTGCCTATCATGGCCGCCCCGAAGAGCATCGCGCTCAGCACCAGCTCGATGGTCGGAATCATGCCCAGGATGCCTGTCGTGCTGACCAGCGCATCGAGCGCCTCGTCGCCCGTCGAAACCTCATGGCCGCGCCACAGTGAGGCCAGAGCCCCGGCGAGGTCGAAAGCCAGATGTGGCTGAAAGATGAAAATGCCCGCGAATCCTGCCGCCGCACTCAGCGCGAGCGTGATGAGCGTAGGCACTCGCAAAACAATCATCGTCAGCGTAAATGCCGGAATGACGAGCGTCCATGCCGAGGTGTGAAACACCGTGTGGAGCGCCCGCAGCAACTCCGCCGAATCGGCTCCCCCGTGAGTGTCGCCCGTCAGACCTACAATCAGGTAGACCATCAACGCCACCAACAGCGCCGGCACCGACGTAAACATCAGATAACGCATATGTTGGAAAAGGTCGACCCCGACAGCCGACGAAGCCACCACGGTCGTGTCGGAGAGCGGCGAAATCTTGTCGCCGAAGTACGCTCCCGAAATGATGGCCCCGGCCACCCATCCCGCCGAATAGCCCATCACCTGACCTATTCCCATGAAGGCCACACCGATAGTGGCGATAGTGCTCCACGACGACCCGGTCAGCACCGACACCACCGCACACACCACACACGTCGTCACGAGGAAAAACGTAGGATTGAGCACGCTCAGACCATATTCTATCAGCGTAGGCACAACCCCCGAAAGCATCCACGTCGTGGCCACCATCGCGATACACACCAGCATCGGCACGGCAGGTAGAATCTGACGCGCACTCCGCGCAAGCCCTCCCTTGAGCGCCCGCGGGTGCCACGAACGACAAACCCACGCCAACACGCAGGCCAGAAACGCCGACCCTAACAGCGCAGCCGGACTCCATTCCGAAATAGCGTCAGTGCCGAGAAAAACGATTATTGCTACAAGCGCCAAAAGCAGGGCGACAACGGGCGTCAGTGCCACCCACAGCGAAAGCCGTCCCAGACGGCGAGAGACAGGAAAAAATATATTCAACTTCGTTGCGTAGTTATATCTGCGTAGTTATATCTTGGAATTTCACAAAAGCGGTACAAAGTTACGCAAAAATCGCCAAAATTTCCCTCACCACTATCCAAAATAACAATAAACCATCTCCCTGAAACATTAAATGACGTTAAGCCGACATCATTTTTCTGCTCGACAGCAAAAAATTTCGCCCCGAAAGTTGCGCGCTTCAAAAAAAATCCCTAACTTTGCACCACGAAAACCTCAAGCCGCAATAGCTCAGTTGGTAGAGCATTTCATTCGTAACGAAAAGGTCGTGGGTTCGAGTCCCACTCGCGGCTCCCGCATCCTCCCTGACAGCCCCGCCGTCAGGGAGATTTTTTTATCCCCCCGCGGATTCTCAATTCTTTGCAGAGCAAAGCGGCAAGCCGATTTCTTGGCAGACCCAAGCGACTTCGTCGGTTTCTCATTTCTCATTTCTCATTGTGTAAATGTCAATTTGTCTTTGCCTGAAAAAAGTTGACTCAATCAAAAATTAATAATATGAGTTCAACAAAGCATCAACATCGGCTTGACG
>JAIDCC010000037.1 GCA_029056055.1 Duncaniella sp. | reverse complement strand
GCCTTTTTGGTGGTGGGGCAAGCTTTAGCGCAGCCCACAGCCGCCCCCGCCCGCAACTCCTGCAAAAATAACACCCCCGCGCCCGAAAACAGTGCGATAATCCCCGCCTTTATCAGTTTTCCCTGTCATTTTGCACAAAAAATTGCATGGTATATATTTTTTTGCTATCTTTGCAAACACTATGCGCCCACTCGAACGCATACCTGTAGTAAAAAGTAAGTCTTGTAAATTAATTTATATCAAAGCTGTGTTTGATGTGAACGAAGTTTCGACTTACGACGAAGGCGTATAGCCGTGGCTCTATAACTGAGGAGTAAATCGGAAATGCGTCACAGCAAACTCAGATTTGCTATAAATTAATTTTCAAGACTTACTTATAATCCATCACTCCACACATACACACATTTTGACAATGACAAAAATCACTCTTTCGCTCGTGGCCGCCTTGATGGCGAGCGGCGTCGCTACTGCCCGCACGCTCAGCCCCAACGAGGCCGTTGCTCGCGCGCTGGCCGACTCGGACGCTCCCGCAAGCACGTTCACCGGGCTTAAGGCTGTGAGGAAAGTGACACCCGCCCTTACTCTCTCCACTCCCTCCGGCTCTCCCGCTCTCTACGTCATCAACAACGCCGGCGCCGACGGCTTCCTCGTCGTGGCTGCCGACGATGTCGCTGCTCCCATCCTCGGTTGGGCCGACAAAGGCGACTTCGACTCTGCCAACATGGCTCCCGGCCTCCGTTACTGGCTCGAAGCCCTTCAGGACCAGATTGCATGGGCTGAAGAAAACGGCCTCGATGTGTTCGACGCTCCCTCGTCTGACTACTACCCCACCATCGCGCCCAAAATGACCACCGAGTGGGATCAGGGCTACCCCTACAACGACCTCTGCCCCCTCGTCGGAACCCGTCGCACCTACACAGGCTGCGTCGCCACCGCGATGGCTCAGATGCTCAAGGCTCGCTCGTTCCCCACTAAGGGCATCGGCACCCACTCATACACCTGGAACGGCCAGGCCCTCTCCTACGACTACGCCGGCACCACTTTCGAGTGGGACCTCATGCTCGACACCTACGGTGCTGACGCTACCGCTGCACAGCGCAACGCCGTGGCAGAACTCATGCTCGCGTGCGGCATCGGCGTCAACATGGGCTACGGCACCAACGCATCCGGCGCGGCAAGCCCCGCTGTCGGTCGCGCCCTCATCGACAATTTCGGCTACGACCCCGCAATGGAGTTCATCGGACGCCCCTTCTACACCTCGAAGCAGTGGGAAAAGCTCATCTATGACGAACTCGCTGCCAACGGCCCCGTCTACATGTCGGGCCGCAACGACGAAGGCGGTCACGCTTTCATCGCCGACGGCTACAACAAGGGCTTCCTCCACATGAACTGGGGTTGGAGCGGCCTCTCCAACGGTTACTACCGCATCAACGCCCTCGACCCCGACAGCCAGGGCACCGGCGGCTCTTCGGCCGGCTACAACGTCGACCAGTGCATCCTCATCGGTGTCAAACCCGCCGTCGAAGGCTCCGAGCCCTCCGCCCCCAACATCGTGTCCTACTCTCCCATCTCTGCCTCGGTCAACGCCAGCTACCTCACCGTCACCGGTCCCTTCTACAGCTACACCCCGCGCGAAATCACCGGCCGCATGGGCATTCAGCTCTACGACGCCGAGACCGGCGAAGAGGGTCAGCTCCTCCGCACTTCTCAGCTTCGCATGACTCCCGGCACCGGCCTCAACCAGATTCAGGTCAGCGTCTCGCTCCTGCGTAAAGGCCACTGGCGCGGCGTCCCCGTCTACACCGAAGGCTCAGGCACCAACCAGAAAGTATGGCCCATCAAGATGCAGCTCTGCCAGGCCGGCTACATCGACCTCGTCGCAACCGATGAAGGCAACACCGTCTCCGTCCCCGAAAACGGTGTCTTCACCCCCGGCAAACTCGATTTCGTTTCGCCCGTCTACACCAACAAGACTTTCTCGGTCAACCTCGCCTACACTTCGACTGCCACCGACAACTACACCCGTCAGATTGTGGCTGTGCTCCTCGACCCCACCTCGCTCGCCGAAGTATCGCGCGGCGGCATACAGAACACCATCTTCGAGCCGGGTGCCAACACCCTCACCTACACTTCTGACTGGCAGTCAACTCCCGCCGCCGGCTCTTACAAGTTCGTCCTGCGTGACGCCACCGGCTTCGACCTCTCCGACACCTACGACGTAGAACTCACCCGCGGCTCCGCCACCTACGTGGCCAACGTCTCCGAATGGTCCATCGCCAATGCCGACAACGTCGACATCAACAACATCTCTTTCGATGTCACCGTCAACGTCACCTACGGCTACATGGCATCGCCCCTCGTGGCTCGCATCTACAGCGCCGACGGCACAGGCAACCCCATCGGCACCATCTCTTCGCCCCTCGTCTTCGGTACAAAGGGCGACAAGGTTGAAACCACCTTCTCAGGTCCCTTCCTCCAGGGTGAGCCCAACACCACCTACTCCGTCTACATCTACGACTCGCGCGGCCAGCGTCTCTCGAGCGTAGCCAAGACTATGACCACCGGTGCCACCACGGCCATCGACACCATCACCGCCGACGACCTCGAAGGCGCAACCTACTTCAACCTCCAGGGTCAGCGCGTGGCAAACCCCACACCCGGCGCGCTCTACATCGTCCGCACCCTCTCGGGCAAAGTTTCGAAAATCGTCAAGTAAGTAATTTACATCGTTTTTTCTTAGAACTTACTTAAAATGAAATCTCTGACACTCAAGCTTGCAGCAGTGGCACTGGCCCTGCTGCCGGCGGCGTGTCGATCCGGCCGCCCCGCCGCAGTTTCTCCGTCGGTCATCGACTCTGACTCTGCCGACGGGGTGGCTGTCGTATCAGTCGCACCCGCCAACCAAGGCCTCAACGGCACCACTCCCGACGCTCTCCCTAAGGCTCAAATCTTCCGCGTCAACCGCGTCAACCCCGCCGAAAACGTTCCCATCACCCTCGGTCCCGACGGCAAAAGCGTCCTCTCGTTCCCCGCTCCCTCCGACCTCACCGGCCCCATGGCTCTCCCGCTCGACGACAGCTACTGGCTCGACCTCCGGGGCATCTCTCCCGACACGCGCTACCTCACTCTCACCGTCTCCGAGTACTGCGCCCTCCCGGCCGACTCCCTTACCCCCGCCTTCCTCCTCGCCCACCTTGCCGACGCAGGCTGGCCCACACAGATAGTCCGTCTACCCTTCGCAGCCTCCGAGCCCGACGCCGTCTCGCGCGCCAACACCCTCATCTCCGAAGGCCTCCACGACTGCCCCATCACCTACGCCCGCCCCTTCGGCCGCCCAATGCGCTAATCAAAATTCGAAATTCTTATAAGAATTATAATAATTATCGGAATTATAAGAATTATAAGAATTAGATAATCCCTCCCCGGAAAAATCCCCTCCCAAAAACTACAGCCCCCATGTCAACCACCAAATACGACGAAAACAAAGAACGCTTCTGTCAGCTCCTCCGCAAGACAGGACGCGAAAACATCGAATACGTCATCGAAGACCTCGGCACTCTCGGCTTCTTCGACGCCCCCGCATCCGCCAAAAACCACTTCAACTACCCCGGCGGACTCGTGGCCCACTCCCTCTCGGTCTACGACTCCGCCATGATGCTCCGCGAAGGCATCCTCAAGATGCGTCCCGACCTCGCCCCGCAGCTCCCGGAAGACTCCGTAATCCTCGCCGCTCTCCTCCACGACACCTGCAAAGCCGACATCTACCGCCGCGTCACCCGCAAACGCAAAAACGAAGTCGGCATCTGGGAAGAAGTCGAAGAATACGAACTCAACTACTCAAATCTCCCCTTCGGACACGGCGAAAAGAGCGTCGTCATGCTCCTCCGTATGGGCCTCGACCTCGAAGACGACGAACTCCTCGCCATCCGTTGGCACATGGGCGCATGGGGCGTCGACACCAACAACTACGAAGAAGAACGCTCCTACCGCGAAGCCGTCAAACGCTCAGCCCTCATCCCCCTCATCCACTCCGCCGATACCATCTCCGCCCAAATCATCGAAAAAGACTGACCCCCCTCCCCGATTGACAGCGCCCCTACCGAGTAGCAACCACGCCTCGGTAGGGGCGTAATACATAGCAATCCCCGGGAAGCGACGAGAACCTGAAACTGGGCGAATGTAGCTTTTGACAACGTCGACCATTCTGCAAATCAGACAATTGCAGAATGTTACATACGCGACCATGTACGGACGTGTCTTTGGCACGTTTAATAGGCCGGACGCCTCACCGCGGCAACTTCGCGTCCACACAGGTGAGGCGTGCGTTGCGGAATTGTAAATTACCCCTGTCGAGGTGCACTGGAAACGTGCCGAAGGCACGTCCGTACATTTTCGCGAAAAAATTCCGCGCATTTTTGCGTTTTCGTATGTCCCTGTGCCAATTCGCCGCGGACGCGCCATGGCGCAATGCGATTCAAATAGTGGATTGGGGGAGACCAGCGGAAAATTCAACCGACCCTCAAACTTCATAATAGCCGTATGACGGTTCAAATAGAGGATTGACCACATCCCCTCCGGGGATTTATCCCAGTGTAATCGCCTGATTTGCAGGTAGGGACGCGCCATGGCGCGTCCACGCAGACCCACGACTACGAATTACCCTCTCTCGCCGCGCCAACGTCTCTGCGGACGCGCCATGGCGCGTCCCTACCAAAAATCAATCGATTAGAACAACGGCGACGCATCCCCGGAGGGGATGAATTGCAAAGCCCCACGAATTCATTCGTGGGGACAACGGTCTCTTTCTCAAAAACATCCCTGAAGGGGATGAATATCGCCCCACTCGCCTCTCCGCGTACTGATTGAATTCTGTCGTCACGTCAAAAGTGCCCCAAAAAGTGCCCCAAAAAGTACCCAATAAAGTACCCCAATAACAAGGCGCCGCGGAGGGGGTAAATGCAAGGGACATTCCCGGTGAGGGGGCGCAAAGCCCTCGACTCCGGGAATGTCCCTCTTTGGGAGATGAGAGAATCTGATTTTCAAATCGGCATGAGCATATGCCAAACATGAGAGAATCATCAAAGCGGCATGAGGAGCACGAGGGCTATGCCGAAAATGATGAGAAGGGTGTTTGAGACTGCGTAGGTAATGGTGTAGCCGAGGGCGGGCACCGTGCTTCCGAGGCGTTCCTGCACGGCGCCAAGGCCGGCGGTGGTTTTGCGCGCTCCGGCGCAGCATCCCAGCGTCACCGCAGGATGAAATTTGAACAACTTGTGGCCAATCAGGATTGCGAGAAAGAGCGGAACGAGTGTCGAAATGATACCTGCCACGAAAATCTTCGGCCCGACTTCGGCGAACGAGCTGACAAACGACGGACCCGACTCAATGCCGATGACGGCGATATACATGTTGAGTCCGAGGTTGTTGAACACCCAGAGCGAGGCTTTCGGAATGGCACCGAACACGGGACGCTTGCCGCGCAACCAGCCGAGGATGAGACCCGCGATGAGCGCGCCGCCACTCGCCCCGAGGCTCACCGACACAGCCCCCACCTTGAAGGCGAGTGCGCCGAGCAAGCCGCCGAGCAGGATGCCGAGACCGATGAATACGAAGTCGGTGGTGAGCGTGCGCGGGTCGGGGTAACCTATTTCAGCCGCGGCGCGGTTGAGATACTTCTTGACGCCCACGAGTTCCACCACGTCGCCCGGACGCACCTCGGTGCCCCCGAGCGGATTGAGCGCCACGTCGTCGCGCACGACCTTCTTGATGTCAACGCCGTCCATGTAGGGGCGCGACATGAGTTCGTGGACGCTCACGGGCGAGAATTTCCCCGAGACGGTCACGTCGACATCCTCGACGGGGAAGTTGAGAAGGTCGACACCGGGCACTTCCGGACCGAGCCAGTCAAACGTGCCCACAATCATTTCGCGACGCCCTGCGAGGACTATGGTGTCGCCCTTCGCCACGGCGAGCGAGCGGTCGGCCACGTCAATCACTTCGCCCGTAGCGGCGCGCAGCAGGCGTTCGGCCGTGATGCGACGACCATCGGCTGAAAACTTCTCCTCGATGTCGCCCGCGGTGCGCGGCTCGTCAAACCAACTCCCTTCGACCTTGAACGCCCTGAACGCAATCGGGCGCGCGGCGTTGAAGCTCGACGGCGAGGAGTTTCCCCCTGCCGGTGCGAGAGTCTTCTCAAGCTCGTGGGTCATGGCTTTCACCTTCTCGATGCCACCCATCATCGCGGGGCCGACGTAGCCCAGAAGCCACACAGCCCCCAGAGTGCCAAACACGTAGGTCATGGCGTAGCACACAGGGATTGCGGCCGTCATGTCCTTGATGGCTTCGGGCGACGTGGCGAGTGTGGCCACGGTGTCCTCGGCCGCCCCGACCACAGGCGATGCCGTGGCGGCCCCCGCCATCATTCCCGCGGCCTGCCCCGGATTGAGTCCGAAAAGCAGCGCCACGACGTAGGAAACGCCGAGGATGAGCACGCACACCACGACGGCAAACATCACTTGCTTGAGTCCGTCGCCGCGCAGCGATTTGAAAAACTGCGGCCCGACACTGTAGCCGATGCAGAAGAGGAAAAGCAGAAACGAAACAGATTTCAGCGGGCCTCCCATCGGGATGTCGAGTTGTCCCACGAGTACGCCCACGATGAGCACCGAGGTCACCGTGCCGAGCGCGATTCCCTTGAATTTCAGTTTTCCGAGCCAGAAACCCACACCGATGGTGAGAAACACGGCCAGAGAGGGTGTGTGCCGCAATACGTCAACAAACCACATGTTTGATATTTTTAAAACTTACTTGGTTGATTTTCCGTTGTCTGCCTTGTCGGGACGCACTGCCGAATGGCGGATTTTCCAGACCACCGCATCGTAGGGAGGAATCATAGTGCGGAAAGGCACGTCGGGCGAAATCTCCTTGAGGTCTTCCCCGCCCGACAGGAGTTCGCGCGCCACGACTTTCCCCTCGGGCAGGTCGAGCGTCTCGAAAGCATGGAGAGGGATGTTGATGGCGAGGTCGCACGAATTTGCCGAGAAGTTGACGGCTATCACGAGCGTCTCGCCGTGACAGCTGCGCAGGAAGACATACTGACTGTGGGGGTTGAGCGACGGATTGTCGTAGTTGACATACATCAGGTCGAAGAAACGTCCCGTGCGGACAGCCTCCTCCTCGCGGCAGAGATGGAGCACGCGAGCATATTTGTTTCTGAGCCAGCGCTCGCGCGGAGTGAGCTGCGACCCGTCAGGCTCGCCGTCGTTATACCAGCGGCGCAGTGTCGGCACGCTCCAGTAGTCGAAAATCGTGGTGCGTCCGTCCAGCCCCGAGAAACCCTCGGCGTCGGTGGCCTGTTCGCCGAGTTCCTGCCCGGCGTAAATCATCATGGGGCCTGTAGAGAACATCGAGCTGACCACGAGCGAGGGAATCACCTTGGCGGGGTCGCCGGCATACTGGCGCGACCCGAAGCGCTGTTCGTCATGGTTTTCGAGGAAGTTGAGCATGTGCGGCCCGATGCCCTCCAGACTCTGCCAGCAGTTGGTTAGCGTCGCGGCCGAATGGTTGTAACACTGGATGGCGCGCAGCGTGTCATAGAGGTTCACCTTGTCATAGAGGTAGTCGAAACCGCCCTGGAAGATGAACGGACGGTAGAGACCTATGTCATAAATCTCGGCGATGAATTTGACGTCGGGATAGTGGTCTTTGACGTTGGGGATGGCCCACTGCCAGAATTCGAGCGGCACCATGAACACCATGTCGCATCTGAACGCATCGATGCCCTTCGAGGCCCAGAAACGCAGGATGTGAAGCATCTTGTACCATGTATCGGGAATGGGCGAATAGTGTCCCGACCCGTCGTAGGGGTCGCGGCCATAGTTGAGCTTCACCGTCTCATACCAATTGTTGACGCCGGGGAAAGCCGAGAAGCAGTCGTCGCCGGTGGCCTTCGCGGGAAATTCCACGTAAGCCTTCTTGCCCTGACCGAGAGGGAACGAGGGCGAGAAGAGCTGCCGGGTGATGTAGTAATAGTTGTTGGAAGGCGAGAAAAACATTTCCTTGTTGTCGTCTTCGCCGAAGTCTTTGATGCCCTTGGGCTTTGCATCCGAATGATAGCAGCGCGCCGTGTGGTTTGGCACGAAGTCGATTATCACCTTCATCCCTGCCGCGTGGGTGCGCTCGACGAGCGCCTCGAATTCCTTCATGCGGTCGGGCACGTTGACAGCCAGGTCGGGGTCGATGTCATAGTAGTCTTTGATGGCATACGGCGAGCCGGCCTGACCCTTCACCACGTGGGGATTGTCGGCCGGGGTGATGCCCTGCCCGGTGTAGTCGGTCTTGGTGGCATGCTCGATGAGTCCGGTATACCAGACGTGGGTCACGCCGAGTTCCTTGATGGCTTCGAGCACGCGGGGAGTGATATCGTTGAGTTTGCCCGACCCGTTCTGTTCGATTGTGCCGTTGGGTACAGGATGGGCACACGTGTTGGTGAAGAGACGGGGCAGGAGCTGATAGATGATAAGTTTGTTGTCCATTTTGGATGTGAGAGTGAGGGTCATTTTCGCGAGCGGGGCACGGGGAAGCCCGCTTCGAGAAGTGCTTTCATAGTGGCCTGATAGCCCGAATGATACACGCGTTCTATCTCTTTGAGATTGAACACCTGATATTTGGCGATGTCGTCAATCGAGACGGCGAGGTCGCACATTTCCATCTGAGCCACGGAATTGGTCTTCACGAGGATGTCGTAGGTGCGCTGCGCGATGTCAATAATCGACGTCGGGGTGCCGCGCTTCGGCAGGGGCGAGCAGTTGATACCGATGACATACTTGCAATGCTCCCTGAGCGCCCAAGCCGGGAGGTTGGCCACAACCCCGCCGTCGACGTAGGTGACGCCGTCGATGCGCACCGGTTTGAAGATGATGGGAATGGAGCAGGACGCGGCGATGCACTCCACGAGGTCGCCCTCGCGGAAGGCCACGCCGCGCGATTTGTCGAGGTCGGTGGCGCAGATGAGCGACGGGATGGGGAGTTGCTCGATTCGCTCGTAGGGGATGTGCTCGCGCAGGAAACGTTTGAATCCGTCGATGCGGAAAAATCCGTCCTTCGGCACGGCTATCTGAGCCAGCGACGTAAACGACTCTTCCGAGAAGGCTTCGAGAATTTCCTTCGGGCGCATGCCTCCGGCATAGAGGCCGGTGACCACCGACCCGGCGCTCACGCCGGCAATGATGTCGGGGCGGATGCCGAGTTCTTCGAGTGCGGCGAGCGCGCCGGCGTGTGCGAAGCCACGCGCTCCCCCGCCGCTCAGTGCGAGCCCTACGCGATAGGGTTTGCGACGGAATCTAAAACGTTCAAGCATAGCGGTTATCAGTGAGAAGTGAGTAGTGAGAGAGTGAAGGAGGGAGTAGTGAGAAGGGAGAGTGCCCCGGGGGCGGAGCCGACGTAGTGCCGGCTCCGCCGCAGGGCTTTTGGAGTTGATTTTCGGGAAAGTAGGCTTACCGGAGGCAGTGTTACTTCAGACCACGGTTGCGGAGCAGCGGCTCAACCGAAGGTTCGTGGCCGCGGAAGCGCACGTAGAGCGTCATCGGGTCTTCGCTGCCGCCCATCTCGAGGATGTTGGCCTTGAACGACGCAGCAGTCGCGGGGTCGAAGATGCCTTTCTCCTTGAAGAGTTCGAAGCCGTCGGTGTCGAGCACCTCAGCCCAGAGATAGGTGTAGTAGCCCGAGGCGTAGCCGTCGCTGCCGAAGATGTGCTTGAAGTAGGGCGAGCGGTAGCGGTAGGTGAGCTGCGCGGGCATACCGAGCTTGGCGGCCACCTGCTGTTCGAAGGCATCGACGTCGATGCTGTCGGAGGCGGCGGGATTGAGCGCGCCGTACTCGAGGTCAAGCAGGGCGGCGCCGGCGAGTTCGGTGGTCATGAAGCCCTGGTTGTGGGTCGAGGCGGCTTGGAGCTTGGCGATGAGCGAGTCGGGAATCACCTCGCCGGTCTTGTAGTGGAACGCATAGTCGCGGAGCAGTTCGGGTTCGAGCGCCCAGTGCTCGTTGATTTGCGAGGGAAGTTCCACGAAGTCGCGGTCGACGTTGGTGCCTGCCTGCGAGCGCAGTTTGGCGCGGGTGAGCATGCCGTGGAGACCGTGGCCGAACTCATGGAACATGGTCTGAACTTCGTCGATGGTGAGAAGTGCGGGGGTGTCGGCGGTGGGACGGGTGAAGTTGCCCACGTTATAGATGATGGGGCGGCCTACGGTGCCGTCGGGGTCGACAAACGAGCCTTTGAATTCGCTCATCCATGCGCCCTGACGCTTCGAGGCGCGGGGGAAGTAGTCGGTCATGAAGACAGCGATGTGCTCGCCGGTCTTGCCGTCGGTCACGTCGTAGACGGTGACCTCGGGGTTGTATTTCGGAGCGTCGGGCATTTCGGTGAACTTCACGCCGTAGAGCTTGTCGGCCAGGGTGAAGATGCCTTTGCGCACGTTGTCGAGGGCGAAGTAGGCGCTCACCTCGTTTTCGTCGAGGTTGAACTTCTTGCCGCGCACCTTCTCGGCATAGTAATAGTAGTCCCACGGTTTGATGTCGGCGTCGCCACCCTGTTCGGCGGCCAGCGCGCTCATCTCGGCCACTTCCTCAGCCACCTTGGCCTTGGCCGGGCCCCAGATTTGCATGAGGAGGCCGCGGGCGGCGTCGGGAGTCTTGGCCATGACGTTGTCGGTCATGTAGGAAGCATAGTCCTTGAAGCCGAGCAGCTTGGCCTTCTCGGCGCGGGCGTGGAGGATGTCGTTGATGACGGGACGGTTGTCGTAGGGAGCCTGCGAAGCGAGGTTCATGTAGCCCTCATACATCTTGCGGCGCACGTCGCGGCTGTCGGCATACTTGAGCACGGGCAGACGCGAGGGAGCGTGGAGCGTGAACACCCATTTGCCCTCTTTGCCGCGTGCTTTGGCCTCTTCGGCAGCGGTGGCCACGATGGGGGCGGGGATGCCGGCGAGGTCGGCCTCGTTGTCGATGACGAGTTCGAATTCGTTGGTGGCAGCAAGGAGGTTCTTGTTGAAGGCGAGGTAGAGGTCGGTGAGACGCTTGTTGACAGCTTTGAGCTGTTCTTTCTGTGCGTCGTCAAGGAGCGCGCCCGAGCGGGTGAAGCTCTTGTAGGTCTGCTCGACAGCGCGGCGCTGAGCATCGTCGAGACCGAGGCTGTCGCGGCGGTCGTAGACGTATTTCACCTTGTCGAAGAGCAGAGGGTTCATCGAGATTTCGTCAGAGGCCTCCGACACCATAGGATAGATTTTCTCCGAGAGTTCCTGCATCTGCTCGTTGTTGTCGGTCTCGTCGAGCGAGGCAAACACGAGCATCACGCGGTTGAGCAACTCGCCGCTCTTCTCCATGGCCAGGATGGTGTTTTCAAAGTCGGGAGTCGAACGCTGCTTGACGATGGCGTCGATTTCAGCCTTCTGCTCGGCTATGCCCTGCTCGATGGCGGGCAGATAGTCGGAGTATTCGATTTTGTCGAAAGGCGGGATTTCGTAGGGCGTGTCGTAGGCTTCGAGGAAGGGGTTGGTGTGAGAAGCACCACCCGCGCCTGCACACGAAGTCAGGCCGATGGCGGCCGTCAATGCCGCTGCGGTGAGAATCTTGTTCATCTGTAGTCTTTAGTGGGTTTCGATTGAAAGGTGAATATGTGAAGATTAGTCTTTTTTGTCGGTTGCCGGGGGATTGTCCCACACGAACGTGGTCAGCAGCGGGTAGTGGTCGGACGAGGGCACCGGTTCGCGGTGGATGTCGACGGCCTCGAAGTCGCCGCGGTAGAGCACGTGGTCAATGCGGAAGTAGAAGCGGTTGAGGTGATAGGTGATGCACGGGCCGAGGGCGTTGCGGCGGTAGGCGTCGTGCATGTCGGAGTCTTTGATGGTGCGGATGGCATAGCAACCCGGGATGTCGTTGAAGTCGCCCGCCACGATGACGTTGGCGCTCGGTCCGAGCGATTCGATGGTGCGACGAATGAACCGCGCCTGGGCGGCGCGCATCCTGAACGCATTGCCGAGCTTGCTGAGCAACTGGTTTTTCACCTTCTTGACTTCCGACTTGAGTTCGGCGGTGTTAGAGGGCCGTTCCTTGGTCAGCGACGTGTAGAGTTCCTTGTCTTCGGGGGTGAGTCCGATGCTTTTCAGATGGACGTTGAACATGTAGAGGCGACGGCCCTCGATGTTCATCTTGAACAGAGCGAAGTGGCTCAGCAGATAGGTGTCGGCGCCGGTGAGCTTCACCTCCTCGAAGGGATACTTCGAGAGCAGCGTCAGCTGATTGGCCACGTCGATGAGGCGGTAGGGATACTTCTCGCCAAGCTCCTTGATTTGCTCGGGCGTCACGTGCCAGAGAGGCCACGCCTTGACAAACTCCACTTCCTGAAGGTTGACGATGTCGGCGTCGGCTTTGAGAATGTAGTCGATGGTGGCGTTGACCGAGTCCTGATGCTCCTCGCCGCGGCAGTCCCAGAAGTGGAGCACGTTGTAGGTGAGCAGCGTGAACGACCTCTCTTTCTCCTCATCGCTCAGCTTGCCCGAGGGGAGGTTGATGGGCGCGAGATTGAGTATGGCGGGAGTGGTGATTACCAACGCGGCCACCATCACCAGCGTCGTCTTGCGGAACACGAACGTGTCGACCACCAGCAGCGCCATGCAGCCTGCCAGAAGGTAGGGGAAGAGCATCGCGATGATGGCCGGGATGACCGTGCGGTCGGGGTTGACGATACCCCCGTAGGCCGACACGATGAGCAGCAGCGCGGCCACGATGTTGATGGTCAGCACAAGCGCGTTGGCCGTGAGGCGCAGGGGGCGGAAGATGTATTTCGAATGAGCGGATGTCATTTTCAGAGCTTGCTTTCTTAATTGACTTAGTGTAACGGAATGAGATGCTTACGGCTGATGCGTCACTTTATGTTTCGGCTGATTTCGAAGAGCAGACGCCGCTCCTCGGGCGAGAGCGAGGCATAGCCCGACTTGCGCACCTTTTCGAGAAGCAGGTCGAGGGTGGCGCGGTCGGTCTCGTCGCTTGCCGACGAGCGTCGGCCCGAAGCGCCGCCGTAGACGCGGCTCTGGCTCCGCGGGGCGGAAGGTTTCGGGGAGAGCCTGTCGAGCAGGCGGCAAAGCGGAGCCGTGAGGTCGCGCCCGCGACGCATCTGCATCGCCCACAACGCCCCCACTCCGATTCCGCCCAGGTGGGCCACCTCGCCGCCGGCGTTCGTCCCGGTGAAACCGAGAAGCACCAGCCCGATTGTAGCCACAGCTATCCATTTCAGTTTCACCGCCCCGATGAAGAGCAGGTTCATCCTGAAGTCGGGCATGAGCATGGCCGTAGCGGTCACTATGGCCATCACCGAGGCCGACGACCCCAGCAACACTCCGGCGCGGTGGCCGAAGCCGGGGAGCAGCCCGTAGGCGCACATGAAGAGCACGCCTCCGCCGAGGCCGCCGAGCAGGTAGAGCGCGGCAAGCTGACGCGGCGTGGCCGCCATGCAAAACAGGGTGCCAAACCAGTAGAGCCACAGCATGTTGAAGAGTATGTGCATCACGTCGTACTGCGTGAACATGTAGGTCAGGATGGTCCACGGGCGGGTGAGAAACACCGCGGGACTGCTCGGAAGCTCGAGCCAGCCGAGAAGCATCTGCGCCACGTCGGTGGTGGCGAACATCCCACCAATCGCCACGAGACGCAGCGCCACGAAGACAGCCACGTTGATGGCCACAAGCCGCAGCAGCATAGGGCCTTGGCTCATCAGAGCCTTCGCCCGGTCAATAAATTCCCGAGCTTCCATTGCCGAACGTGCCTTGTTTTTTCCAATACAAAAGGATGAGGAAGCCGAAAATCATTCCTCCGAGGTGGGCGAAGTGGGCCACACCGTCGCTCAGGCCGCGCGCCTCGCTCAGACCGATGAGAATCTCTATCGCGCCCATGCCTATCACCATCCACTTGGCCTTGATGGGGACAGGGATGAAAAAGAGATAGAGCGGAGCGTTGGGGAAGAGCATACCGAAAGCGAGCAGAATGCCGTAGACGGCACCCGATGCGCCGATGGTCACGAACATGTTGAGGTATTGCGTCACCATGGCCTCGCCCTGCGGCGAAAGCATCATCTGCCCGAGAGCCTCGCGGGCTTCCGGGAAGTCGAGTCCGTTGGAATTGGCGAGAATGCGCACAAATGTATCCTCCCACGTCAAGGCCCACGCCAGTTCCTGAATAAGTCCGGCGCCGATGCCACATGACAGATAGTAGAACAGAAATCGAGCCGACCCCATGGTGCGCTCGAGCGTCATGCCGAACATCCACAGCGAAAACATATTGAAAAATATGTGGGCCAGATTGTTAGTGGAGTGCATAAACATGTAGGTCACTAACTGCACCGGGTTGAAGTCGGAGGCCCGGAAGTAATGGAGTCCGCCGAAATCGGTCAGCTCCGCGCCGAGGTGGCGTGGCAGCACAAACATGGCCAGCCAGACTATAAAGTTGATGATTATCAGGTTTTTGGTTACGGGGGGCATCATCCCCCACATCGACCCGCGATTGTTCATAGCATGAATTTCTTTGGTTCAACCCACAAAATTACTAAATTTTTGCGACTTTTTTCGTCTCCGCTTAATCTTTTTCACCCTATTGAGCGTTTTATAATCAGGAGGACAAATCTCCTTATAAAAACCCCACTCAAAAACTCTCTCAATTATGAATATCAACGAAACTATAGCCAACAACGCAGCAGCCATTTCCGAACAGGCCGCACAGGTATCAGCACAGGCCGCCAAAGTGGCCGCATCAGAAGAAGTGAAAGCAGCCGAAGCAAACATAGCCGACAAGGCCGAAAGCCTTTCGGACGTAGCTCAGGAGAAAGCAGCCGAACTGCGCGCCCAGGCCGCAGCAATTTCCGCGCAGGCTCAGGACAAAGCCGCTTCATTCGCCGAGCAGGCTCAGGACAAGGCCGCCGCGTTTGCAGAGCAGGCTCAGGAGAAAGCAGCCGCAGCTTCAGACGTGATAGCCGACAAGGCCGCCGAACTCAAAGAGAAAGCCCAGCCTTTCGTAGACAAACTCAAGGGCGGAGCAGCATCAGTGCTCGAACACATCGCCGACGCCGCCTCATCGCTCTCTGACAACCTCAAGAAGTAGGACGAAACTACAGCACACATCCCTGAAGGGGATGAATATTGCTTCAGCCGGACAAGCTGACAGCTATTTTTTGAGAAAAGTCGGGAAATCACCCGCTACGCGCATGAGATATTCATCCCCTTCAGGGATGTTTATGATAATGAAATAGTTGACCCCACGAATGAATTCGTGGGGCTTTGTATTTTCATCCCCTCCGGGGATGCATTGCGCTGTAATCGTCTGATTAGCAGGTAGGGACGCGCCATGGCGCGTCCGCGGCGAAGAGGCACCGCGGCACACAAGAACGCAAAAATCGGCGGAAATTTTTATGCGAAAATGTTAAATGGGGAATTGGCATCGCGCCGGGGAGAAAATTCGTCGTCGTGGGCCTGCGTGGACGCGCCATGGCGCGTCCCTACCTGCTAATCAGACGATTACAGCGCAATATATCCCCATCGGAGATGTGGTCAATCCTCTATTTGAACCGCATTGTGCCATGGCGCGTCCCTACCTGCTAATCAGGCAATTACAGTGCATTGCATCACCGAAGGGGATGTGGTCAATCCTCCATTTGAACCGCATTGTGCCATGGCGCGTCCGCGGCGACGGGGGCGCGGCGAGGGGGAAATTCTACCACGCGCACCTAAGATATCGGTTAAATACCATCTGTGTATCAACCGTTTACGCCTCAGTGTACGGACGTACCTTTGGCACGTAGCCCGGGCAGGGCAACAATAAATCTCAACGTAAAAATATCACCTAACGTGCTGTGCATGAGTAACGTGCCGAAGGCAGGTCCGTACATGGTCGCGTATTTTTTCGCCCGATTTCATATTCCGACTTATTGAATGGCACGTCCCTACCTGCTTAGGCCTGAATTTGGTTGTCCCGGGATTATCGCACCGCTTTCAGCCGCAATTCGTTGTAATTTTGCATTTGTCAGTTGTCAACCTTCATGATTGGCAGGTGCCAGCCGTAGCGCAGCGTGCCCCAACGGAGCAGCAGGATGGTGAGGGCACACGTCACCTGCGCAAGCACCGCCGACCCTCCGAGCAACAGCACACCCCAGTAGAGAAGTCCCCCGGCTATGCATGCGGTGGCGTAGATGTCGGTGCGGAAGAAGAGAGGCTCCTCGTTGATGAGCACGTCGCGCAGCACACCGCCGAAAGAACCCGTCACCATGCCCATGATGATGGCCACCCACATCGGGTAGTCAAACACCAGACTCTTCTGAATGCCGGTGATGACGAAGAGCGCCAACCCGATGGCGTCGAACATGTAGAGCGTCCGCGACGACGAGGTGAGCACCCTGCGGAGCCACACCACGATGACAAACCCCAAGGCCGTCACCGCCAGATACATCCACGTCTGCATCCAGAACACCGGCGCACCGAGCAGGAGGTCGCGAATCGTACCACCCCCGATGGCCGTGACGACACCAATCGTGTAGGCGCCGAACCAGTCGAAATGCTTACGGGCCGCCAGACGTATGCCGCTTATGGCAAACGCCAGCGTGCCGAGCACCTCGATGATGAAAATGAATGTCGTGGTTGGAAATGTCATTGCTTTTCGCGATGGTTTTTGGCATAGTGCGCACACAGGTCGGTGAGGTAGCACGTCTCACACTCCGGGCGTCGCGCCTTGCAGATGTAGCGCCCGTGAAGGATGAGCCAGTGATGCGCCCGCGCAATCTTTTCTTCGGGGATGTGTCTGACCAGACACTTTTCGACGGCGAGCGGTGTGGCAGCGCGCGCCGGCACAAGCCCCAGCCGGTGGCTGACGCGGAACACATGGGTGTCGACGGCCATAGCCGCGCGGTCGTAGACCACCGACAGAATGACGTTGGCCGTCTTGCGCCCCACGCCGGGGATGGTGAGCAGTTCGTCGATGGTCGCGGGCACTTCAGAGCCGAAGTCGGCCACGAGCTTGCGCGCCATTCCAATGAGCGAGCGAGTCTTGTTGTTGGGATAGCTGACTGAGCGGATGTATTCAAACACTTCGTCGCTCTCGGCCTCGGCCAGCTTCTCGGGAGTCGGGAAGGCCGCGAAGAGAGGCGGCGTCACGAGGTTGACGCGCTTGTCGGTGCATTGGGCCGAGAGAATAACGGCCACGAGCAGTTCGAAGGGATTGCCGTAGCGCAGTTCGGTCTGCGCGTCGGGCATCTCGGCTTCAAACCGCTCGATGATAGCTTTGTAACGTTGGGCTAAGGTCACTGCCGGGCTGACTTAGTGGGCTGCCTGGAACTGGTTGAGGAAGCGTCGGTCGTTTTCAGAGAACATTCGGAGGTCTTTGACGCGATACTTCAGATTGGTGATGCGCTCTATGCCCATGCCGAGGGCGAAGCCGCTATACTTCTTGGAGTCGATGCCGCAGGCCTCGAGCACGTTGGGGTCGACCATGCCGCAGCCGAGGATTTCCACCCAGCCGGTGTGCTTGCAGAACGCACAGCCCTTGCCGCCGCAGATGTTGCACGAGATGTCCATCTCGGCCGAAGGCTCGGTGAAGGGGAAGTAGGAGGGGCGCAGACGTATCTTTGTCTCGGGGCCGAACATCTCGCGGGCGAAGTAGAGGAGCGTTTGGCGAAGGTCGGCGTAGCTGACGTTTTCATCTACGTAGAGCGCCTCGACCTGATGGAAGAAGCAGTGGGCGCGGGCCGAGATGGCCTCGTTGCGATAGACGCGGCCGGGGCAGATGATGCGGATGGGGGGACGCGAGGTCTCCATGACGCGGCTCTGCACCGACGAGGTGTGGGTGCGGAGCAGGATGTCGGGGTTGCGCTGTATGAAGAAGGTGTCCTGCATGTCGCGTGCGGGATGGTCTTCGGCAAAGTTGAGCGACGAGAAGACATGCCAGTCGTCTTCGATTTCGGGGCCTTCGGCAATGTTGAATCCGAGGCGCGAGAAGATGCCGATGATTTCCTCGCGCACGAGCGAGAGGGGATGGCGCGCGCCCAGGGGCATAGGAGCGGGCGTGCGCATCAGGTCGATATTGTCGGCGCCGGCGGCGGGAGCGTTTTCGAGCTCTTCGCGGAGGGCGTTGATGCGCTCGGTGGCCGCTTCCTTGAGCTGATTGAGCTTCTGACCCAGTTCGCGCTTCTGCTCGGCGGGGACGTTGCGGAAATCCTGCATGAGCGAGGGGATGGCGCCCTTCTTGCTCAGATATTTGATGCGGAGCTCTTCGACGCCCTTGAGGTCGGAGGCGGAGAGAGCTGCGATTTCAGCCATGAGGCTGTTGATTTTTTCTATCATGACGATGGTGAATTATTTTTTCGGTTCCGGGGGGAAGCGGTCGGGGAAAGTCAGATGCAGCCGCGGCCGTTTCATGGCATACACAATCAGAGCGATGCCGGCTATGATGAAGGGTATCGAGAGCCATTGGCCCATGTTGAGGGTCATGGTCTGCTCGAATTCCACCTGCGGGTTCTTGATGAATTCTATGAAGAAGCGAGGCACGAAGATGCCTAAGAAGAACACGCCGAAAATCAGCCCCGGGCGTTCCTCGGCATTCTTCTTCCAATACATCCACATGAGCAGGGCGAAGAGGCCGAAGTAGCATAGCGCCTCATAGATTTGGGTCGGGTGGCATGCCTGACCGAGATAGTATTCATGCCACTCGCGCGAGCGCACGAACATGAAGCCCCAGGGGAGCGTGGTCTCGTGGCCGAAAATCTCAGAATTGGCCAGATTGCCGAGACGGATTAGTCCTCCGACGAGGGCAATAGGTATCACAAGACGGTCGAACGTCCAGAGGGGCGAGCGCTTGGTGGTGATGACCGAATAGAGCAGCACGCCAATGATGATGCCTATGGTGCCTCCGTGGCTGGCAAGACCGCCATGCCAAACGTAGAGAATCTCGATGGGGTTTTGGCTGTAGACGTCCCACTCGTAGAAAAACACGTGGCCCAGACGCGCGCCGATGATGGTGCCCGCCATGGTCCAGAGCAGGAGAATCGAAAGCCATCTCTCGGGGGCGCCTTCGTGGCGATAGATGCGTTCTTCGATTTTGTAGCCCACGAGAAACCCCACCATAAACGCCAGCGAGTACCAGCGTATGGCGAGCGGGCCTATGTGAAACCACACCGGGTCGGCGTTCCAAACGATATAGTCAAGCATTTCTTGCAAGGGTTTTCTAAATAAAATACAAAATTAGCGGATTTTGCCCGATTTATCAAGAAAGTTAGCTAAATTTGCGCTACAAATTGCAACTTCGCCGTGCCGACGGCCTCTTTTGCCCTGCGGCGCGGCTCTCACATCAAAATACATCTCTTCGAATATGACACCCGAATTTGGCACCTGGTGGACAGCACCCGCCGAGAGCGACAACGGACTCCTCATCATGGTCACCGGTCGCAAAGACATAGAGAAATTTCGCACGAACCCCCGCTTCAGCATCCGCGTAGAAGTGTCGTGGCCCTACACGCCGCTCGCCGACGGTATGCCCGACAAGGAGACCTCCGAAATGATGGAGCAGGTGCAGGACGCCCTTCAGGCTGAGTTCCGCAAGGACCCTGTGGCTGTGCTCACAGGCATCTTCACCGGCGACGGTCGACGCGACTGGGTGTTCTACACCACATCGACCCACATCTTCGGCCGCAAACTCAACGAACAGCTTGCACCCTTCCCCCTGCTCCCCCTCGAAATTTCGGCCGAAAACGACCCCGATTGGGAAGCATATGATGAAATGGCCACTGCGGAAATCGCTTTAGATTGAGGAGGTTATCAGAGGAATCGGGGTTATCAGAGGAATCAAAGTTATCAGAGCTATCAGAGGAATCAGAGTTATCAGAGGAATCTGCTTACTCCTCACTGCTCACTGCTTCTCCCCCGACTTCGAAAATCGAGAAATTTACCGAGCCATAGGCCCTGTGGGAGTGAAACCACGGATGCTCCTGATAGCTCCGCTCGCGCGAGTGTTCGAGGATGAAGAGCGTCCCCGGGCCTACCAGCCCCGACGCCATCACCGCCGGAGCCACTTCGTCGAAACGGTCGAGATTGTAGGGAGGGTCGGCGAAAACTATGTCGACGGGGCCGCGCGCCGTGGCGAGAAACTTAAACACGTCGCCGCGCACGAGATGAAGATTCTTGTCGCCAAGCGTGTCGGCCACCTTGCGGATGAAACGGCTCTGGATGGGCGACTTCTCAACAGCGGTCACCTCGGCCGCGCCGCGCGACAGAAATTCAAACGACACGGCTCCCGTCCCCGCGAAGAGGTCGGTCACCGTCGCGCCCTCGATGTCGGTCATGTTGGCGATTACGTTGAATATGTTCTCGCGCGCAAAGTCAGTCGTAGGGCGCGCGGTGATGTTGGTGGGGACGTCGAAACGTCTCCGCCCGTACTTTCCGGAAATTATACGCATAGCGAAGAAATCATGAGGTCGAACGGAGCAAGGAGCGCATCCTTGCCCGCCTTAAACAATTCGGGGGGAAAAATCAGCGGCAACACCCGCTCGATGAAACGGCGAAGCTCGGGCGTCACGGCATCGCGGTGAGGGCGGTAGCCCGTCAGCGTCAGGTCGCACCCCTCGGTATCGAGGCCCAATTCGCGGCGGGAGGCCAGAATGTAATAGACCGCGTCGGCCGTGTCGGAAAATCTGAACGTGTTGGCCATCAGAAGCTTGTGACCCCTCACGGCTATCAGGTCTACCGCTTCCGGGCGGAATGCGGCAAGCATTCGCGGCTGATTGCCCTGCCCGAGACGCGACGCAAAGTAGCGGCTCAACGCCCCGAGGTGGGTGGTCAGCGTGGCCGTAGGGAACGTGCGGCGCAGGAAGGTCAGGACATCGTGACCCACCGCCCCGACAAACACCGAGCCGTTGAGACCCGTGCGGTCTTCAAGCACGTCGCACGCCGTCAGGTCGGTCAGAAAACCCAACGCCTCGCGTCGGGTCTCAGCCGAAAGCACCTCGGGCATCGGAGTCACCACACGAGGCTCTATCACCACCGTCACATCTTTGAAATCGGAAAGCAGGAGCGGATTGTCATACACCGCCTCTTGAAGGGCCTTGGCGGCGTCATCCGACGCCGACGCTCCATAGCTCAGCGGCGCGTTGATAAGCGAGCCGTCGGCATCGGGCGAGTAGACCACGGCGTGTGCCCCCTCGCCGCTCACACGCAGCAAAAGCTTGAATTGAGAAGTATCTGAAATTAAGTCCTGAGTCAGCATACTGCAAAATTACGCATTTTTCCCGACATATCCCCCACCCCCCTCAAAAAATATCCCGCTCTCAAAACAATAGTGGGACGTTCCACGATTCTTGTCGCTGAACGTCCCACTATAACTCTGTTAAGGCCGACCGACCTGTTCAATCAAACAGCTTCAAGTCGTCGGGAGAAATTTCGTCAAACCAGTCGCTGAGTGTGTCAAGTGCCTGCTTCTTAACTTCCGGCGTAATGTTGTGCCATATGGTTTGCAGCGCCATAGCGAGCGCTGCCGGCGAGGGTGTAGAAGCCAAAAAGGCTGACGCGCACCGGAAGAGGCAACCACCCGAAGACAAACCCACGGGCTGCGGGCGGGCTGCGCTAAAGCTTGCCCCACCACCAAAAAGGCTGACGCTCACCGAGAAATAACATACCGACCCGCGCATACACAGACGGCGACGCGTGTGAGGTGTCACGCATCGCCGCCTTACCATCAAATTAAACTACTGATTTTCATTCGGATGACCGCCGTCATTTGAACGCCTCGGGCTCGCCTTGCACGAAAAGTCGGAACGAGCCGTCGCTGTCTACCGAAAGCCCAACGTTGATATAGCGTCCTTCGTGGGGAATGTTGAGCACGTGCCGTTCGTCGCCATCATCGTAACGTTCAACGTAATTGTCGGCGCGCTTACTGTCTTTCTCAAACAGAGCCCTGACCTCCTTGAGAAGTTTCGGGTCGCGTTCGGCACTGATAGAACGATAGTAATTGTTTGGCTGTCGCGTGATGGTGATATCGTAACCGGTGCGTCGAAGCTCGGTGCGCGTGAACACGCTCTCCACCGCCAGATTGGGCGGAGTGGCGAGCGCAGTCACCGCCCCTGCAGCCATAAGGATTGTAAGTAAGAAAGATTTCATGTATTATCGGATATTTAAGAAAAGTTCCGGATTGTCTGTACGAAAAACGTCCGCGCCATTCGTTGCGCGTGGAGCACGTTTGGGAATAGGGTTGCGGCTCATTGCATACTTATCATAGCCTCGTCGAGCGAGCGCATGCGTTCAGCATCGACCAGTGTCTGCGTCACGAGTTCACTTTCCCGGCGCGCCTCGGCCATGAGTTGTGCCACCATTGCCAAATCGCGAGCCTCAGCCTCGGCGGCCACCCGCGCGGCCTCAGCAGACGAAAGTTCGCGGCCATCGACACACACATAGACCATCGCGTCGTCGGTGTCGGCAGACTTTACCCCGCGCGTGGCTCCGACCGTGAAGACTATCGCCGCACAAGCGGCAGCAGCCACCCCGACCCACACACGCCACACCCGAGCGAAACGCTTGCGCCCCGCGACGGGCTTGCGCCGACCCGCCACTCCGGCGCCCAGCATAGTCAGCACAGCCATCTCTTCGCGCACCTCGTCGAGAAGCGGCGAACTGACATCGCTGCGCATCAACACATACTCCAGCTCCTTCTCTTCAAGCCGCGTCAGCCGCCCGTCGAGATAGAGTCGCGCAAGCGTCTCAAGTTGCTTAAGGTCAAGTGTCTCGTTCATATCTCATTCAGATGTTTTTTCAAGCTATTCGTTTTCCCATTTTGCGTAGGCCTCCCTCACCTTGCGGCGCGCGCGGCTCACGTGGGCCCTCACCGCCTCCTGTGTCAGCTCAAGCCGTCTGGCTATCTCGTCATACTCGAGTTCCTCAAACGTGGCCAACTCAAAGACACGCCTTTGCAGCGGAGTGAGCACCCTCATCAGCCGCTCCTTGAGCGCTTCGGCCTCGTCGGGCATGGCCGGAGCCACCCCGCGGTCGGGCACCTCGTCGGCGCTCCACCGTCCCCGCTGACGCAGGCGGCTCACGCAGACGTTGCGAAGCACGGCAAACAGACGAAACCGCGCCTCGTCGGAATCGGCGGCCTCGCGCGCCGTCCAGAGATGCTCGAAAGCATCCTGCACCGCGTCGTCGGCGTCAGGCTCGTCGCCGAGCATCCTGAGCGCCACCGCGTGAAGCCGCTCGCGCAGCGCAACGTATGTTTCTATGAGCACCTTGTTTGCCATACACTCCTAATACGCCGAGGCCGGGGATTTGTGACACACCCGCGCAAACTTTTTTTCGGCCGGAAACGAAAGCGCGGCCGGAAGGGGGAGAAAGCCCTCCCCTCCGGCCGCGTCAATGTATTTCTATCAGGCTCCTTTCTTAGAGCACGCCCTGAGCCATCATGGCACGGGCCACCTTCATGAAGCCGGCCACGTTGGCACCCTTCACGTAGTTGATGTAGCCATCCTCTTCAGTGCCATACTTGACGCACTGCTCGTGGATATCGCTCATAATCTGACGGAGCTTGGCATCAACCTCTTCCTCGGTCCACGACAGCTTCTGAGAGTTCTGAGCCATTTCCAGACCCGACACCGACACACCGCCGGCATTGGCGGCTTTGCCCGGAGCGTAGAGAATCTTGGCTTTCTGGAACTCACGGATAGCCTCGGGCGTAGAGGGCATGTTGGCGCCCTCGCTCACGGCGATGCAGCCGTTGGCAATCAGCGCGCGTGCGTCGTCGCCGTCAATTTCGTTCTGCGTAGCCGAAGGCATGGCGATGTCGCAGGCCACATGCTGCCAGGGACGCTCGCCCTCGAAGTACTGACACTCATATTCCTCGGCAAACTCGCGGATACGGCCGCGGTAGATGTTTTTCAGCTTGAAAATGTAGTCGAGCTGCTCCTGGGTCAGACCGTCGGGCACGTAAATCGAACCGTTTGAGTCTGACATCGACACCACCTTGGCGCCCAGCGAGAGGAGTTTCTCGGCGGTGTAGGTGGCCACGTTGCCCGAGCCCGAGATTGCCACACGCTTGCCGGCAATGTCGATGCCACGCGTCTTGAGCATTTCGAGCAGGAAGTAGACGTTGCCATAGCCGGTGGCCTCGGGACGAATCTTCGAACCGCCGAACTCCAGGCCCTTGCCCGTGAAGGTGCCCGTAAACTCGCGGGCCATCTTCTTGTACTGGCCGAACATGTAGCCAACCTCGCGGCCACCCACGCCAATGTCGCCCGCAGGCACATCGGTGTCAGGGCCAATCTGGCGCCAAAGCTCGGTGATGAACGCCTGGCAGAAACGCATCACCTCCATGTCGCTCTTGCCGCGCGGCGAGAAATCAGAACCGCCCTTCGCGCCGCCCATAGCCAGCGTGGTCAGCGAGTTCTTAAACGTCTGCTCGAACGCGAGAAACTTCAGAATCGACAGATTCACCGACGAGTGGAAACGGATGCCGCCCTTGTAGGGACCGATGGCATTGTTGTGCTGCACACGGTAGCCCATGTTGTTGTGCACCTTGCCCTTGTCGTCCACCCACGACACGCGGAACGAAAAGATTCTGTCGGGTATGCAGAGACGCTCAATCAGATTGTAACGCTCAAACTCGGGATTTTCGTTATAGACATCCTCGATGGTGGTAAGCACCTCTTCGACAGCCTGGATATACTCCGGCTCATTGGGAAAACGACGCTTCAAATCGTCGATCACTGCTACTGCATTCATGCTCAGTGGATATGAAATTTGATAATGAATATTTACATATGTCATCCCCGCCCTGCTTGGGCCGGGATTGGGGTTCGGCTTGGCCTCTTGCGCTTCGGCTTGCGTTTGGCCTCTTGCGCTACAGCTTCGAGCCTCGTCCCCCTGCGTCCCTCGGTCTCAATCGCCGCACCGAAGTGCGGCAAAATGCAACCGCCAAGCCCAAAACCGCGACAAAGTTACACATTTTTTCCGTAACCACAAACATTTTGGTCGCAAAAATGCAAACACTAGTACTTTTTATCATAAATTGTGCACCACCCTACAAGCAACCACAATTTATTTTTAAAGAAATTTGATAAAAATCTTGTTATCTAAAATTAATTTTTGTAATTTAGCAGTCTAAAAATCTAATCCCGCAAAGAAATATTATTGAAATAACAATCACAAGCATTGCATATATATCATAGTTGAAATCTAAAAATAGTTATATCACTTTCTTAACCGATTAATATGGCTCGTCGAAATCAGTCAAACCAGTCTTCTCGCACTCGTGGAAGGGGTGGTAACGGCAAAAAGAACTCTTCCGGCATCCTGATTGCCGTGGTAGCCGTCGCGGCTCTTGCTTTGGTGGGAGCAGTGGTGTATTTTTTGACACGCAGTGACAACTACACGTTTCAGCGCTCGCATCTCGAAACCTACCTTGAACAAACCGCCGAGCAGCCCGCTCTTCTTTCTTCAGAGGGTGCGGATGTCTACTTCGATATGTCCGATGGGATGAACTGCGCTTTCTCTCCCGCTACCGCTACCCCCACATGCCAGCAGATACTGAAGAGTCTTATCAATAAGTTGGCGAGTGACAAGAATACCTTCTACCGTTTGGCTCAGCTCAAAATCACACCACTCGAAATGCCATTCACAGAGGTCTACAACTACCTTCTCGATAAAAAAAATTATTCAAATCAAATGGCACCTATCGAGAAAACTCTTGATGCGATAAACACATCCGGTAAACCGGCAGTTCTCATCACCGATTACGAAGAATATAAAGGTGAGAGGATAGAAAAGGGTGCTTATGCCAAAAAGATGTTCACTGAATGGCTCGCCAAAGGTTTCGACATTTACTTTTACAAATGGGGGTTTGAAGAATATGGCAAGCAAAAGTATCTTTTTGTCACGGTTTTTGACGATGCAACGGCGCAGCTCAACAAGCAGGTGGAGCAAGCACTCAGCGATGTAGATCCTTCTATATCGAAGTTTGTGGTTGCCGGCCGTGAATTTGACTATCCAGTGACTCCCGACGATACACCGGGACGCAAAGTCTACCTCACTCCCGTGAAAGGCGGAAATTACCACGGTGATAAAAATATCGACAATGTAAGCAATGTTCTTGAAGACGGCTCTTCCGAGGCCTACGCCCGGTTTGAGTCTCTTAGGACGGAATACTACCCTCTCGGCGTAGATTGGCAGAATGCTTCGCAAAATGCGATAACTTTTTCTGATTCGAACGTTCCCGATAGCCTGCGCTACAGCCATTTCCTCAGCGGCTTGTTTGTAGACTTCTCGGCACAGGACGGCTACGATATCGAAAATGTTGCCCTCCACACCACCGACATGGATAGCGTGATGCAGAATTGGGCTCTCAACGGCGCTGCCGACGGTGTCTCAACCCCTGAAGTCAAGATGCTCTTAGACGTATCGCTCGAAGCGGCCAAAAGACCGAATCTGAAAGGGTGGGATGAAATCGTTATCGATTTCGATAAAAATTTCGCGGTGCCGGCCAATCCCAATGCCCTCATTCGGGCTCAAGTGGTGATAGCCGAGGCCAATGTTAACAGAAGTCGGATTGAAGAGTTCTTCACGTGGACCGACAATCCCTCTCTGGCGGCATCTGTCAAACTGGCGCTTCAGGTTGACAGCTCAAGCCCAAAAGGTCGCGTAATCTATACTTATTATATAAAGGTAATCTAAAAAACATACTCTCGTCATGACACAAGTTTCAATGTCTACCGCCTACATCATCGCCTTAGTGGTAATGATTGTCGCATTCCTCGCCGCCTATATCATCGCAGGCGCAATCCCCTTCCGTCCCGACGACACCGGCACAACCAAACGCCGCCTTTGGTTTTGGCTTCTCGCTGCCGTCACTCCTGTGGTAGCGTTTCTCATCAACGCATTGTATGCAGGTAATATCTCTGTGCCCAACATTAAAGACACCTACATCTTTCATTCCGGTATAAGCTGTGCTTGCAGCTGCATACTCTACATTGTTTTGGGATTCATAATCTCCAAATCATCGCCCAACTCGAAAGTCGGGACTTGGTTTAACTAACCCCGGAACACCAATCCAACTCAATCATTCGCAATGGACGACAAACTTTTCCTGATAGCGATAGGTGGCACCGGAATGCGATGCCTCGAATCGTTCGTTCACCTCTGTGCAGCCGGTATGTTCGATAACCGGACGATACAAATCCTCACGCTCGATACCGACCAAAACAATGGCAACAAAACCAGAGTAGAAGACCTCATCGAACTCTACAATAAGGTTAAGACCAACGATGCCTCCAACCAGGGAGGTGCTCCGCGCAACAATACGTTTTTCTCGGCGAAGCTCAATCTTTACCGTTTTTTCACCGACTATTCGAAACCGGGACGCATGACATTGAGCGCCCTCTGCCGCACGAACAATCTCAACCAGAAAGACAGCGCCGACAATCAAGATTTGACCGACCTTTTCTATGATGCGGAGACTGTGCAGGATTTCAAGCTCGACCATGGATATCGCGCGCAGACCCACCTTGGGTCTATGCTGATGTATCATGGCATAATAGAAGCCGCTGCATCTGTCAAACGAGGCCAAAATGTAAAGCAGCAGGAAAAGGAACTTTACGAATTCCTTGAACTCTTAAGTCAGAATGCAGCACATGCCCGTGTGTTTGTATTCGGAAGCGTATTCGGAGGCACCGGAGCCTCATCAATCCCCGTCATTCCACTTGCCATCAGTGAGGCGCTGACCATCATCAAGGGAGGGACTCATCAACTCAACCTCAACTCCGTGCTCTTCGGCTCCACTCTCCTGACCGACTATTTCACATTCGGAACTCCTACACAGGAGCAGATAGGCCACGACAGAGTGGTAGCTGATGCCAAGAATTTCGCTCTCAATTCGCAAGCAGCCTTAAGCTTCTACGAAGAAGACCCGTCGGTGCGCAACACCTACAAGCGGATGTATCATATCGGTTGGCCTACGAAAGTCAACTATTCGAGCGGCCGCGAGGGCGATGTGATAACGGGCGGAGCGCTTCAGCGCAATGCTTGCCACATAGCCGAACTCATGTCGGCCTGTGCGGCCTACGACTTTTTCACTACCCCGCGAGACGTGCTTGAGAACATCACAAACGCCCAATATGTGTTCCGCACCGTAGAGACCGACGACCACGGCAACCTGATTCTATCGGGAAAAAGTTTCGTAGGCGAAAAAGACGGTGTCAAGTTTGAAAACAAACTCGGCGCTCTTCTTTCGCTTGCTCATGTGATACTCTCAAAATTCCACGGAGCCGAGGAAGGACAACGCGGAACAAAGCGGCTTCTCGACTATCTTGATGATGCGGCCTTCCAAGAATATAACGATCTGGAGGATGCGCAGGCCGACGAAATTGACAACTATCTCAAGGAGTTCGCCTACAAATTTCTGAACGGAAATGTAGAATTCGGATGGATCTATCAGATAAACAAATCTGTTGAGCCCGGAAAATTTATTTTCACGAGCGAGGCCTTCAAGACCGATATCCAGTCTCTTAAGAATATTGATCCGGGAATGGTTTTAGCCGACCCGCGTTATCACTGGCAGAAAAAGGGTTCCATCTTTTCGTCGGATGCCGACAGACGCTTCAACACGTTCATCACCATCGTCAAAAACCCCGATACTCTACCCGCCGACAGTCAGGGAGTCACTCTCAAGGAACGTTTTCTGGCTCATCTCTACAACGCCATCACAGACGCTCAAAACTTCACCGAATAATCCAGCATTATGCCAAATAAATCTCTCACCATAGATGTAAGTGCCAACGCAGCGATTTCGGGGTCTGTAGACAATTGGTCCATGATGACCAATACCGCTGTTTTCATCAACAACATCATCACCCCTCAGCTAACGGAGCACACCAATATCGCCCAACTCGTCTCGGGTATACCGTCGGCTTTCGCGCGCGTGGATCTTTTCAAGAATGCAATAGATCACCTCGCGGTCAGCACCGGCAGCGCCGACACAAATTCACTTCTCTCCTATTACAGGCGGCTCGTCGACGAATGGAAAGGACTTATTGCATGCCTTGCTCTTGACTATGCCCATGTGACAGCGCGTCGCATCGACCTCAAATACAGTGACGGCAAGACCCCGGCCAATACCGCCAACGTGTATGAGCCTAAAGGTGCGTTCGGCAATATGCTTCTTGAACGTCGCCAACGCTGGTGTGAACAGAATCTGCCCGCCAACACCGTGGCAGTACCTTTCATCAACGTCATCAAGTATCGCGGCAAGGTTGTGGGAGCGACAGCGCCCGAATGTCTCGTGTTCACCTCTTCAGGCTACAAAATTGACGAGACAAATCAATTGCCGTGGGTCAAACCGGGCACAGGAAAGTTCACCGACCCGCTAAACTCGGAATTGACCGAGCAGCAGACTGCCACTCTACATGCCTACGTCGAGCATCTTATCAAAAATCTCAGCGGAGTGGCACAATATTACTCCGGTCTGACAGGCAATGCAGGAGTCAACTACAACACAATTCAGACTATTCTGACCAGCTGGCGTGACAAAATAGCCAAATACGCAGAGAATAACGGTTTTAACCTTTCCATAGGGTCTACTCCTCCGGTAAATCTGCAGTTGGCCGGTCCGTTTAAGATTCTGCTATGCCATAAAGATATTCTTTACGGACTTGAGGGCGCTATCTCGGAATCGCCAAGTACGGGAGCAATAAAGTTCGACCCCCAAGACCTTCTGCTTGACGATTCGGCCCACATAGCACGCCTTGGCCTCAACGTCAGTCGGGATGACATTCAGAATCTCCCCGTGCTTGTTCTGATGGCCAACGTCAAGGGCGTCCAAACCAAAGTGCCCTTTGCGCTTCCGCTCAGTGCGCTCGGTCTGAACGTATTCGGCAGAAATGTGGGAGCTCTCACCAATACCTCTGATGCCTCGACAGCCATCCCGTCGACTCTGCGTGCGGAGTTTGACCCATCGCTGACAGCCAATAATCTTGAGGTGGTATTGACACTTCACACGGCAAGCGGAGGTCGGCGCGAGCTGAAACGCGTCTACACATGCGATGCCGAAATAGCCAATAACGACATTCTTATCTGGCCAAACTTCGTATCACCTCAGTGGAACGCTTACTTTCTTTACAGTGAGTTGCCTCACAATGGCACTTCGTCGACCTATCGTGCGTTCCCGTTTTTGGGCGAAATGCGCAACGGCTCGTTCAGAATCATCGTCGATGCCAACAACAATCCTGTGTTGCTCTCGGGCAACTCGGTTGTGAATGGCGCGACCATTCTGGTGGAAAATAATACCAACGTCAACGACAATTCATACAAGTATGAAATTTTCCGCTCGACGAGGCCTTTCAAGGGAGTGCGCCTTCTGTCGCCGTCAGGACATGAGGGAGGTTTTCTACTCATCAATTACAGCTCCGCCCTCAACACGACGCTTCCCCGCGACATGATGGATCCGAACGTTAATGCCGGGCTCAACAAAGTAAACCTCGGCATCGACTTCGGAAGCACCAACACATCCGTAGCCTACTCTGATGGTCTCAGCGAAAAGGGATTTACGTTTAAGAGCCAGCGAATCTCGCTGCTCGGCAACGACAATCGCCCCACCCCCCACGAAAACCAGGTGTTCTTTTTCCCGGGCCCGGGTGTAGAAGTGAAGAGTAACGCCATCAAAAGCGTACTCACACTCCACGACAAGCGTCGTCTGTCGGCACCTGCTCCCACCGAATCGCTCTCTCAACGTAACTCGCGTGAAGTGGTAGGCGGATTTCCCTGCTTCGCCGACAATCTGCCTTTCGTTGGTTCTGACGACAAATCGATTACGCTCAACTTTCCTAACGGCGTAGGAAATGTCACGCAGGTACACAACATGAAATGGGTTGACACAGACGAAGACAAAGCCTACAAATCAGCATTCCTTCGCACTCTGCTGCTCCAGATTGATGCCCATCTCTTCCTTGAAGGGATGGTGCCTGTATCAATCAAATGGTCGTATCCATCGGCCATGTCGGGGCAGATACTCTTTTCATACGATGGCATTTGGAGTGGTTTGTCGCAAGTAAGACCGGTTTTGGATCCTTCGGGCCAACCTTATCCGCTGAACGTAAGCCGCTACAATCCGGCTTCCATAGCTTTAGGAGATGGCTTTGACCGAACTACAGGGAATGATGTGCAGCCCGAGTCTGGCTTCGGAGGCGGCGGAGGCTTCGGAGGTAGCGCTACTTTTGGAGGTGGTTTCGACAGCGCCGACGGTTTTGGTGGCGGAGGCTTCGGCGGCGGAGGTTTCGGCGGCGAAGAAACAATCTTCGGAGACGGTGGTGGTGCTGAGCAGAAGCCGCAGACCCACGTTGCCGGAGACCTTCTTCCTGACGATCCGGAGCGAAAGGTCAGCTACAATCCGGTCAAAATCTACGAGCTGACCACTCCGCAAGACAATCCGAGCTTATCGGAAGCAGAGGCTGTGGCCAATTTTATCTCCAGCAAGCAGACATCGGCTAACCTTCTCTACTTATGCTTTGACTTAGGAGGTACGACCACCGACATCTCCTCTCTGTTCATGCTGAAAAACAAAATCACCATGATTAAGCAAAACTCACTGCGTTTTGCAGCCCAGAGGGTGTCGCAGGCTGTCGGTCATTTTCCTTCGTTCAAGAAAGTGCTCAGAGATGTATGCGCCAACAATAACATACGCATGGTGGGGCTTAATTTTGGTCCTGACACCTATAATCCACAGACGGCATCGTACTACTTCGATCAGGTGGTCAACAAACTCGATGATGACCAGCTGAGTGAATTCTATCGCACCATCATGGCTACATGTCCGCAGATGATGTGTGTCAACCTCTACGTGACCGGACTGCTGATGTTCTACGCCGGACAGTTGGCTCACAAACTGATTGACGACCTCAACCGCACAAACTCTGAGGAATGGGCCAAGACCGGAAAACCGGGCGTGTTTATTTCGTTTGCAGGCAAAGGCTCACGCCTCTATCAATGGTTGCAGACCATCAGCCAGACCAATGCCAAGACCTACTATGAGGGCATGTTCTTACGAGGCTTCGGAAGCGACTTCGGCAAGCTTGTTAATACCGGGGCATGTCGCATAGAATTGCCACACCTCCATGAGACGGACATCAAATATGAAGTTTCGAAAGGTCTCGCCAAAGGTGAAACCGAGCTTCACCGTCCGAGCGAGCCACAGAAATCGGAGATTATCGGCGAAAACGGCTTCTCGCTTGTCGGAAACGATCATCAGGTCAGAGAGGTGAATTACCTTAACACACTTACTCCGGCAATGATGGAGAACATCGGCATCCGCTTCAATATGACGGGAGAGGTGAAAGCAGAGAAATTCACTACTTTCTGCGAGTTCTTCTATAGTGCCGCTCATCATCTGTGTGGTTGGAATGTCAATCCGAAACTTCTCGAAAACGCATGCCGAGAAATCAACATTACCGGTTTTACCCAAAACACTCAAGAGTTTAGAGAGGCGAGGAGGGAAGCACACCAGAGCGGACAACCATTTAATTTCGCTGCGCCGATAATCATCCTCGAAGGCATGGCATTCTTCGAGAAGACTCTTCTCAAACTGTTAGAACAATAAGTTTTGTCAATCTATCACGCAATAATCACCATCTCACACCGTCGGATTGCATTTGAATATGTGCAACCCGATGGTGCCAACTGCCTTGCGGCTATGCCTGGAGGCAATTGGCCTGCGCCACTGGCCTTCTATGCCAGAACTGATAGAATCGCCCTTGGTGCCGATGCTCAGCACGCTGCCCAAAGTCATACTCCCGGGGCATTTCGCGGCTATTTTGAGAATCTGCCCAAAGGCTTTTCCTATCCTATGGGTGGGACGGAAAAAGATTTTCGATATATCCTCATCGATGCCATCGAGCAGGTGTTGGAACGTTTTCTGAAGCAGACGCTCTTCGAGTACAACCCTATCTCCGACTATCGTGCGGAGATGCCCCTGATAGTAGTCTGCGAGGCCGATGTGCAACCAAACGAACGCGCACTCCTCAAAAGACTTCTTACAGAGGCCGGATATGAGAAGGCGAAAGTGATAGAATACGGGCCGTTCGTAAGACATTTCGTTGTCAAGGATTTGGCCGAACGTTTTACGTATAGTCACACCGTCGTGGGTTGGAGCAACGGCAATGACCTCTATCTCTCGCTGGTTTCGCAGAACAGCCCTGACGAGAGTGTCTCGTCGTGTCTGGTCGGGCTGGGAACAGACCCGACGGAAAAAACGGTAGGCGAGGTGCTCTGGCGTCGTTTCAGCGGTCAGAACACATGGCTGACACACGATGATGCCGAAGCTCAAATCAAAAGCATCACGGCTGAATTTCTGAGAAGTACGGAGCCTATCAAGTCGGGCTCGGTGACGTTGCGCGACGGTCAGACATATCATTACGACCTCAATCGCGCTGAAATCGAATCAGCCGCTCCGGCCGAACTCCCGCAGCTACGCCGGAAAGTAAGTGATTTTCTCCTGACTCATGGTATCAGCGACCGGAGTAAGGCTCTGCTGATACTGCGAGGGAATCTGGCTCATTCGCGATATTTCGAACGTGCTCTCTCACCCGGATTCGGCATGGTTTTACCTACTTCTCCTACATTGCGCGAAGGAGTGATGAAACTGATTATCTCAACCCCGGATGTGGTTAGTCAACCTACTCCTCCGACAGTTGAGCCAGAGCCGCCGAAGATAGAAACACCTCCGGCGCCACCGAGTCCTTCTCCGGAAGAAGTAGAAAAGCTCCAGCGCATGTGGCGACTGCTGAAACCTGAACTGCGGGCTGCTATTACCAACGGACGTCGGCAAGAGGCCTTTGACCGCGCCGTAGAGTTGCGCACCATCTGTGAGGATGCCCTGGTGTCGGAAGTAGTGACGTTGATTAACAATTTCATTAAGAAGCACGATTTACCGGGGGTTACTGAACCGACTCCGAAGCCGACTCCAACACCCGAGCCACCAGCACCTCCTGTAGATGCTAAGGAATTAGAAAAGTATCGTCGCGATTGGCGCCAACTCAAAGCAGAACTTCGAGCCGAATTTAACAACGGCAGATATGCCAATGCTCGTTCTCGCGCTCTGAACGCACGCGGAGAGATGGGAAAGCTTGGCTTGACCGAAATAGTGGCTGATATCGACAAATTTCTTGCTAAATACCAAGCCGCGGAACAACAGTCAAAGACAGTCACGACAGGTAGCGGCAGAACACAGTCGCCCTCTTCTAATGAGGCAGAGGGTGAACGTTTGATAAAGGAGAGAAAGCTGAAAGAGGCACTCAAGTGGTATCGCCTCAAAGGCGACAACCATAAAGCAGAGGTACTTCAAAGGATTGTTACTACCGAGGGCTTTATCAAAGCATATCAAGTGACTTTCGAAGCGAGCAGACAGGGAAAGTCGGCCACCGATATCACAAGAAGAATAGATGATATCTCCGCGTTCATAAAGCTATGCAAAGAGGTCAATCTGGACGTCACCGACTATCAGGAGCTACTTAAAAAGTATAAAACTATCAAAACTTCAATACATTAAATTCTCTTATGGCAAAAAAAAGTTTTAACCTCAAAAAGGGAGAGCGTTTCAACCTTGGCAAGGGGGACGGCCTCTCCAAGCTTCAGGTAGATCTGACCTGGGAGTCAGAAGCAGATCTTGACGCATCTGCTTTCCTTCTTAACGATGAAGGCACAATCTCAGAAGACGCAGACTTCGTTTTCTATAATTCCGACAATCGTTCCGAAGCCTACGATCGCCAAAAGTTCGGTAGCAAAGCGAATTGGCGAAACGAAACTATTCCCGTCAGCTTTGACGGTGCCGTAACCGGCGCGCCTGATGACCTTACCGGCGACGACGGCGAAACGATGCACGTGGTGATTGATAAGATTCGTTCTGAAGTAACAGAAATCGTCTTCTGCGTAACTATCCATACACCCGGTGTGACGTTCAAGGACGTCAACGATCCTCGCATCGTCATCACTGACGAAGAAAGCGGCGAAGAACTTTGCTCGTATGCTCTTGACGAGAATTTCTCGACCGAGACAGCCGTGGTTGCGGGAGCTCTCGTCCTCAATAGCGAGGGCGACTGGACTTTCGAAGCTATTGGCAAAGGGTTTGACGGAGGCCTTCAGACTCTCGTCGACATGTATGCCTAATCTCAGTCGAACATGAAACAATTCGATCTTAACAAGTCGTCAAACCGAGATTTCAATCTTTCGAAGGGTGGCAAACGCCATTTCGACCTGACGAAAGATGAACAGGTGACGCCCCCTGCTCCGGAACCAACTCCGGAACCCGAACCTGACGGCAAAGGTAGCAATTGGCTTTTGCTTATCGTAGGCGTAGTGCTGATTGCAGCTCTGGTGTGGTGGATAGTGCCGAAAGGGAGCGACAAAGAGGACGCTATCGCTGAAGAAGTCCATACCGAAGTAATTTCGGGTGCAGAAGAGACTTCAATCGATGAAGGCGTAATCGATATCACCGCAAGTGCCGATTCGATTGTAGCGCAAGAGGAGCCGGAGGGCGACATAGAAAACCAGTCAGAAATGTCTGAGTCGACTTCTGCCAAGCCTGAACCCGTCAAACAGACTGCAAGCAACGTAGCCGCAACGTCTGCCGCAACTGGTGATGTGGAAGAAGAAGCCCTCAAGGTGATTCGCGGTGAATACGGCAATGGAGCTGTGCGCCGCAATAATTTAGGTGCCAACTACGAGGCAATCCAGAGGCGCGTCAATGCGATGAAGCGTCAAGGACTCTTTTAAGCATCTTATCTTAGTATGAAAAACCGCCTGTCAAATCTTGACCGGCGGTTTTTCGCTTGCATAATACTCCTGACTTTCTTGGGGGAGGGGTTGGAAATGCGAGGGGAATGTGTTAATTTTGCAGGGAAATCGGGGCGGTGTCTGCAGCCTGCGAGACGGGCGAAGGCACGGCTACCGGTTTGGTTAACCTTAATATTAATGCGTTACTTTTACCATGAGGAATTTTGCATGTGCTTTTGGGATGGCTTTCAAGGCCGCTCTCGGATGTGTTTCGATATTGTCGTTGTCGGCTGCGGGGATGGCTTCTGCGGGGGTGCCGCCTGAGACGCCGACAGAGATGGTTGTGGCTGACGCGGGGGCGATGTTGGAGGGGCTGGATTTCTTTTATGCGGGCGAGGGGAAGTTGCCGCGGATGTATGTGGTCAAGGATGGCAAGGTGGCGTGGGAGCATGTGGCTTCCGACCGCCGGGGGGAAATCAGCGATGCCGTCCTTATGACCGATGGTAATGTGCTGATAGCTCATCAGTATGGGGTGGCCGAGATTTCGCCGGAGGGGAAGACGCTCTGGGGCTATGACGCGCCCGAGGGGACGGAAATCCATACGGTGCAGCCTGTGGGCGATGATAAGGTGGTGTTTGTGCAGAACGGGCATCCGGCCAAGGTGGTGGTGATGGAGGTGCCGTTGCTGAGGGTGTTGAGCGAGTTTGAAATTCCTGTGTCGGAGAAGGGGTCGGTGCACGGGCAGTTTCGCAACGCGCGACTGACGCAGCGCGGCACGCTGTTAGTGGCCAACATGGGGCTGGGCTATGTGGGTGAATACAATAGCGCGGGGCGTGAGATTGACCGTTGGGAGGTGGCCGCGCCGTGGTCGGTGTGCGAGGTCGGTAAGGCGAAAAATCTGTTAGTGGTGGGCAAGGGGGCGATGGTGCGCGAAATCGACCGCCGTGGGACGACAGTGTGGGAGCGGCATCTGGCGCCCTACGGCGTGACGTCGCCGCAGAAGGCCGTGCGCCTGCGCGACGGCAATACGTTGATAAACAATTGGCATAATGAGTGGCGCAACGAGGTGGATACGCTCAATCCGCCGCTTCAGGCCATAGTGATTACGCCCGACGGAGAGCTTGTGAAGGAGCTGCGGGCGTGGAGCGACCCTGACCTCGGGCCGTCTACCACGATTCAGCCTCTCGACATGGCCGTTGACCGCAGGAGATTGTTTTTCGGCGAGTGGAACGGCGTGCGTCCCAAGCTGTTCGTAGGTCCCAACGAGCCGCTTGGCGAGGGTGCCGGAGCCGTGCCTGGGCGTGTGGCGTGGATTCATGCGCCGGGAGTGGCCGATTGGGACGGAAGAACGGGCCTTTGGGTGGAAGACCGTTGGAACAATCAGGCTAAGGCCGACGCGATGGTGCGCCGCATGGCGGCCGTCACGGGCGGGAAGGATGACGCCGCCTCTGGGTGGGATGCCATGTTCCGCTCGTTCAACGAACGCCACGGCAAGGGGGCACGCGGCTATCGCAAGGGCGAGAAGATAGCCGTGAAACTCAATCTCAACAATGCCATAACGCATCGCGACACGATAGAGCTTAATTCGTCGCCGTTTGTGACACTCGCCTTGGTGCGTTCGCTCGTGAAGGATGCGGGTGTGGCCGAGGCCGACATCACGGTGTGCGAACCGAGCCGCGCCATCACCGACAGCATCTATGACAAAATCCACCGTGAGTTTCCCGGCGTTGTGTTCGTCGACAACATCGGGGGCGACGGCCGTGAGAAATGCACCTACGTGTCAGACGCGATAACCTATTCGGTCGACAACGGCAAGATGGCCCGCGGGCTGGCGCAATGCATAGTCGACGCCGACTACGTCATCAACAGCGCGCTGCTCAAGACCCATTCGGGCCCGGGGGTGACGCTGACCGGCAAAAACTGGTATGGCGCCACCGACATAGCTCTCGAATGGCGCAAGAACGCCCACAACAATGTGAGCCCCGACAAGCGCCACGGCAAGCCGGGCTACAAGACGTTTGTCGACTTCATAGCACATCCGCACCTCGGAGGGAAGTGTCTGCTCTTTCTGATAGACGGCAGCTACGGGTCGCGCGACGTCAACGGCGCGCCCTATCCGAAATGGCAGACGGCTCCGTTTGACGGCGGGTGGGCCTGCTCGCTCATTGCCTCGCAAGACCCCTTGGCGGCCGACGCCGTGGCCATGGACCTCATCATCGGCGAATGGCCCGAGTTCGGAAGCCTCAACTATTGCGACGAATACCTGCGCGAGGCGGCCACAATCCCCGACACTCCGAGCGGCACGGTCTACAAGGTAGACGGCAAGCCTCTCACACGTCCGCTCGGACTGATGGAGCATTGCAACAACCCGACCGAGCGCCACTACGAGGCTATTGACCTCGTCTATGAAAAAATCGACTGATTTCCGGAAACCCATCTAACACCTCTACCCTGCTACCATGAGAAAACTATTTGCGGCCGTAGCGGCTGCAGCCGGCATAGCGATGTCGGCCGGGGCGCAGACGGCGCTCTATCCCAACGAATTTCCACTCTCCGACGTGGAGCTGACAGAAAGCAGGTTCAGCCACGCGCGCGACCTCAACGTGGCCACGCTGCTTGCCTATGACACCGACCGCCTGCTCGCGCCCTACCTCAAAGCCGCGGGACTTCCGCCCAAGGGGGAGAGTTTCAGCTGCTGGGACGGCCTTGACGGCCACGTCGGCGGCCACTACCTGACGGCGCTCGCCATCCACTACGCCGCCACGGGCGACGAGAGGCTGAAGGCGAGGATGGACTACATGGTAGACGAGTTGCAACGCTGTGCCGACGCGCGCGGCGACGGATATGTGGGCGGAGTGCCCGACGGCGACCCTCTCTGGCAGCGTCTGCGCGAGGGCGATGCCGGGGCAGTGGGCTCGTGGTGGGTGCCCTGGTATAACGTCCACAAGGCGTATGCCGGATTGCGCGACGCGTGGCTCTACGGAGGGTCGGAGAAGGCCCGCACGCTGTTTCTGGGAATGTGCGACTGGGGCATAGAGACCATCTCGGCGCTCTCCGACGAGGCTATGGAGAAGATGCTCGCCGTGGAGTTTGGCGGTATGAACGAGGTCTATGCCGATGCCTACGCCATGACGGGCGAGAAGAAGTATCTCGATGCGGCCCGGAGGTTTACGCACCACGCTCTTTTCGACCCTTTGCTCCGAGGCGAGGACCGGTTGGACAATCTGCACGCCAACACGCAGGTGCCGAAGGTGGTGGGCTATCAGCGCGTGGCCGAACTCGCGGCCGACTCGGCCTATGCCGAGGCTGCGAGGTTTTTCTGGGACACCGTCGTGGGGCGCAGGACGCTCTCGTTCGGAGGCAACAGCCGCCGCGAGCACTTCGCCCCGGCCGACCAGGCGTGGACGTATGTAGACGACCGCGAAGGCCCCGAATCGTGTAACACCAACAATATGCTGAAACTCACCGAAGGACTGTTTCGCATGAAGCCCGACGCGCGCTATGCCGACTTCTATGAGCGCGCGCTCTTCAACCATATTCTTTCTACACAACACCCCGGGCACGGGGGCTACGTCTACTTCACGCCCGCTCGTCCCGGCCACTACCGTGTCTATTCGAGCCCCAACGCGGCCATGTGGTGCTGCGTCGGCACGGGCATGGAAAACCATGGAAAGTATGGACAATTCATCTATACGCGCGGCGCCGACTCGCTATGGGTGAACCTCTTCATCCCCTCGCGGCTCGACTGGAAAGAAAAGGGGGTGAAGCTCACCCAGACCACCTCTTTCCCCGACGAGGGGGAGACGCGCCTGAGTGTGTCGGCCCCCCGCCCGGTGAGGTTTGCCCTCTCGCTGCGTCATCCCGGCTGGGCCGATTCGGTGAGGGTGAAGGTCAACGGCGAGTTGCTCGAAACCGGCACCTCGACACCGGCTTCCTACCTGACGCTCGACCGCGAATGGCGTGACGGCGACGTCGTAGAGCTCTCGATGCCGATGAAAGTGAGTCTCTCGCCGCTCCCCGACCTGCCGCAATATGTCTCGGTGATGCGCGGGCCGATAGTGATGGCGGCGCGTTTCGACGACGGGAGCGATATGCCGGGGCTCGTGGCCGACGACAGCCGCTGGGCTCACATTGCCCACGGACCGCTCGTGTCGGTGTTTGACACTCCGCTGCTCATAGGCGAGCGCGACAGTCTGGTGAGCGCGCTCTCCGCGATGCAGCGCGTGGAGGGGAGCACGACCGACTACAAGGCCTCAGGGGTGTTTGGCGGAAAGTTTGCCGACATTGTGCTTAGTCCGTTCTCAACCATCCACGATTCGCGCTACGTGGTCTATTTCCTCTCGATGACGCCTGACGAGTTTGCTGCCTACCGCGACAATGCCGCTGCTGAGGAGGCGCGCCGCCTCGCGCTCGACCGCCGCACGGTCGACGCCGTGAATTTCGGCGAGCAACAGCCCGAGGCCGACCACTTCATGAAGGCGAAAAACTCGCGCACGGGCAACTACACGGGTCAGGCGTGGCGCGACGCATCGTCGGGCGGACACATCACGGTGAGCCTCAACACAGGCGGCCGCACCGACCTCTCACTGCTGCTGCGTCACTCGGCGTTCAGCCCCGGCGACACGCGCAAAATCGACGTCACCCTCGACGACATCCTCGTGGCAACGCTCTCGCCCGAAGGCAAGGCAGACGCGGGGGCATCGTTACCCGATGAGAATTTGGCTGCGGAGGCGTCACCGATTAGCGAATTTGAGGAAAGTGAAATTTCCATCCCGGCCGAGCTCCTGCAGGGTAAAACGAATGTCACGCTTACCATTGCTCCGCAAGGTCGCACCTCCACGGGCAACATCTATCATCTTCACCTGCTCTCCCCCGGCGAATGAGTCGACACGTCGAACGCACACTCCCCGCCCGCGATGGTCATCGCAGGCGGGGAGCGTCGTGTTGTCGAAAGGGGTAAAAACAAAAACGCCCGCGGAGAGCGGGCGTCGTAGCAGGTGACTCATACAGGATTCAAACCTGTAACCTTCTGATCCGTAGTCAGATGCTCTATTCAGTTGAGCTAATGAGCCGAATTGCGCTGCAAAGTTAGTCACTTTTTGCGAAAACACCAAATTTTTCTAGGGAAAAGTTATTTACATTTTCTGAAAGTTATTAACATACAATTGACAATTGTCGATTTCAAGTGTTCATAACTGCGATTTTGTGTTAATAACTTTTTCCGCACGCACCCTCAACTCGCTAAGCGACAGCGGAAAGACGCCTTCCCCGAGAGCGACAACCCGGAAAGTCTGATTCGATTTGAGATACACCGGGAAATCCCCCTACGCAGTTGGGATATTCATCCCCTTCAGGGATGTTCCACGAGGAGAGTGGTGTCCGCCTCGAATGAATTCGTGGGCTGTGTAATTCATCCCCTACGGGGATGCGTGGCCCGGCAACCGTTTGATTTGCAGGTAGGGACGCGCCATGGCGCAATGCGGTTCAAATAGAGGATTGACCACATCCCCTGAGGGAATGTATTGCACTGTAATCGCCTGATTAGCAGGTAGGGACGCGCCATGGCGCGTCCACGCAGACCCACGACTACGAATTACCCCCTCTCGCCGCGC
>JAIDCC010000036.1 GCA_029056055.1 Duncaniella sp. | reverse complement strand
AGTCTATATACAAAAAGAGCGTGAGAGTCTGTATCTGTTACTCGTCCCACGAATCGAGGCTCTGGCATGTGCCCATCTGAGTAGAACGAGCAACGCGGAGCCTCACGCTGTATGATATATGTGCTGAGACGAGAATGTATCGCTACACTCTCGGACATAGGTATATCATACCCCGAAAGGCGCCTATCGTTGCCTCATTCCCGACTCAGATTTTGAAACTGCCAGATTTCGATCCGTCAAGAACAAGCGCTTGATAAACGCTCTTATAATATGTCTTCGCACCCCGCCACGCTTACCCCATATCGGGACTCCGCGGACGATATGCGTCGGCAAAGTTACAAATTATTTTGATAACGGCCAATAGATTTTTCACTTCGAAGATAAAAAATTTGATACATTTTCACAAAAAGTTGGATTGTCGGGACTACTTTTCCCTAAAGTAACAAAAAATTATGCCGGGGGTATAGAAATCTCGGGATTTTTATCTATTTTTGTGGGCGGGTGAGCAAGGTTGTTCACGAAATTCGAATAAACAACAATGAAAATAAAACATCAATTACTACTCTCTTCTGTGACGGGTCTGCTGATGGCTGCTTGTAATGTTTCAAATCAAGCCTCCGACCATGTCGCCGCTGACGGGGTAACGAAGTTTGGAGATGGTGTGGATTCCATCAAAGTTGAGGTGTCGACCAAGGTCGGCGGGACACGCAGTATTATTCTGCGGAATGACGGCGATGCCGTGGCGCGTTTTGAAAACCGGCCTGACAGCCTGCTTTCTTCTTCGACAACAGAAGACTTATCCCGACTTGCCGACTCTCTGTTCGTCGAGAAGAACAGCGAAATAATTCTGTCGCAGGAGGATGCCGAGGGACGCACCGGTTATCCTGTTTTCACGGTCTCTCTCTATAAAGACGGTCAGGGAGAGACTACACGCTACGACATGGGAACTCAGGAGGGCGAGATAACCCACTGCACGACCTGTGATATACATTACGGTGCTGAATTCCGCCATTTCTTGTCGATGGTGTTTGAAATATTAAATTAGATGCAAAGCCCCCCGGAAATCTTTCAATAGACTTCCGGGGGGCAGTTCTATTATGGCGCGGGGGGTTAGTTGGATGGGGTGATGATGAGCTTTTTGGCGGGGTTGTCGATTTGGATTGAGCCGAGACGGCCGAGGACCGTCTGGCCCAGGAGGAGCGGTGCTTTCTGATTGCGCACCACGGAAGCGCGGACGTTGTTGAGTTTGAGTCCGCCGAAATCGACTTCGCGGATGTTTACGATGGTGCCTTCCGAAATGTCGCCGTTGGCATCAACGAAATGTCCGGAGCCCACGATGTCGTCGGGTTTCAGATAGCCATTCTTGAGCATGAAGTTTGCTTCGACTTGCGAGAGCGACACGGTGGAGGCGCCGGTGTCGAAGATGAAACTGAGAGGGAGGTCGTTGATGGAGCATTTGACGGAGACGCAGCCCCCCTCGGGAGTGAAGGGCACCTCTACCCTATCGACTGCCGAGGCTGTCGATGCCGGCGCGTGCTGAGCTGCGGTGGTGTCGGGAGCGTCGGGGGCAGGCGCGGGGGTGCCGGCATACTTGTCCATGAGGGCGCGGTAGGCGTCGGTGGTGCGCAGGGGGTCAAGGTCATCGTCGACCGTGACATGGTGGAAGCGGCGAAAACCTTTTTCGAAAGCAGTGCGAAGGTAGTCGAGCGACTTGTCGAGGAGGCCGAGACGCGCATAGAAACATGCTCCGTCGTAGTAATTGCCGCTGTAGGTGGTGTCGTTGGCCATGACTCTTTGCATGAAGTCTTCCGCCTTCTCCTTTTCGCCCAGGGCGAGCAGGGCATACATGGCGCACGATGCGTTGGAGGGCACGGTGTCGAGCTCAACAACTTTGCGATAGGCTTCCATGGCCTCGTCGCGCTGCCCTTTGCGCAGCAGCATATCGCCTTTTCCCAGGAAAGCGTAAGCATACTCGGGATTGAGCATCGCGGCCATTTCGTAGTCTTCCAAGGCCTTGTCGGTCTGAGCGGAATTATCCTCATAGAAGCCTCTGCGGTAATAGGCGATGGAGAGGTCGGGCATCATTTCAATGACTTTGGTCCAGCTGCCGATAGCGCCGTCGATGTCGCCGGACTCGCCCAAAAGGTCGGCTTTGACAGTGAGGTAATCCATGTCGTCGGGACTCATCTGCACAGCTTGATTGATAGCCTGAATGGCCTGCGGATATTCGCCCAGCTCTTCATAGCACCGGGCAATTTCCTGAAAGAATACGGGATGTTGATCTATGTCGGCAGCCTTCCTGAAAGCCTCTATTGCCTCGCGATACATGTTTTGAGAGAGATATAACTCTCCCAGGCTGTAGGGCCATTCGGCACCGAGAGGATACCTGACCGCCATAGCCTGCAATTTGGTCGCGACAAGTTTTGTCTGATTGGCGGGAAACTTGAACAGCGAGAAGAAGGCCTTGTTATCGCCGCCTATCGCCATGGCTTTCAGAAAATCGTCGGCGGCTTCGGCATACTTGCCCTGTTTCAGATAGGCCTCGCCACGGAACGAGTATCCAGCGGTGTACTCGTCATACATTTTCAAGACGGTGTCGTACTGACGCACGGCCTCATCATAATTGCCTTCGTGGCAGGCGTTGCGTCCGAGCCCCATGTAGCCCCGGGCGCTGGCGGGATTTACGACAGCCAGTCGGCGGAAGATGTCGTCTGACTCGGAGAAACGCTTCATTTCATACAAAATCTGACCGTAGGCGTTAAGGACGTCTTCATTGTCGGGACAGAGTTTGACCGCCTGACCGAAGTCGGCGAGAGCCTTGATGGAGTCGCCGGATGCAGCGTAGAGCGTTGCGCGCGTGCCTAAGGCGTCCGCCATAATCTCCTTGTCGTTTTTGGGCAGTTTCTTGAGGGCCTTATTTATCTCGGCCATCGCCGTGCCGTAGTTTTCGGCCTCTGCCTGAAGCATGGCTATTCTGAGGCGGGCATAGCCGTTGTCGGGGTTTTCGTTGACCTCTTTCGTGAGAAATTCGAGCGCGGTGGCGTTATTGCCGTTCTGGATTTCCTCCAAAGCGCGGGTGTAGTTGTAGGACTGCTTGCCGCCCTGCGACTGAGCGCACAATTGGATTGAGCCGAAGAGAGCGGCCACGATGAGAACCAATGTTCTGACCTTGCGGCGCGACACGCCGGCAAGTCCGGCGAATGTTTTATGTTTCATTTGCGTGTCTGAGTGAGTTGGGGGTGCGATTCTTCTTTCGATAGCGTCAGGATGTGACAAATCGAGTGATTTCCCGGCCTATTGCTCTTTTTCATCTTCGTTTTAGTCGAAATAGCCGCGGCTGAGTTCGGAAAACGACATATCGCTGTCAATATTTCTGAAGAATTTTTTTCTGGAGCGTGATTCTTTGGCAAACATTTCTTGTGTAGAATCATTGTCGGCATTGAAAGAAAGATGGTTGTCGATGGACATCGAGGCAGCCACGGCCTCCACATCCTGATTGGCACCGATATAGGTGAACACCCATCCTTCCTGCTTGAAAGCCTCGACCAGACTTTTGATAGCTTTGCCGCTATACTCACGCGAGGCGTTCTCGTAGCCGTCGGTGATGACCGTGACGAGCACCACATCGTCCTTCGTCACATTCGGGCGCAGCTCGCTTATGGCACGACCCAGGGCGTCATACAAGGGGGTGCCACCCGAGGGGCGATACTGCTGCTGCGTGATATCTTTGGCCTGCCCGGCGGGGGTATGGTTGTAGATTCGGTTATAATGTCCGGTGTCGAAAGTGATAAGCGACACATAGTGCGACTGATTTTCGTGTTCGGACTGAGCCTCGCGGATGGTTTGCAAGGTTTCATTCACTCCGGTCAGGGCAGGCTGATAGATTGACATCATCGAGCCGCTCTCATCGAGGATGATGAGATTGTAGACGCGTTTGGAGCCTTTCGTGTCGGCGCTGTCAACGCTGCCGGGGGTTTCGGGCGCCGACTCAAGGGGCGCTTCCTCGGTTTGCGGTTCGGGGGTCGGTGCCTGTGCGGTTTGTTCATTCGTGATGTTTGCTGCTGCTGACTCAACACTCTTCTTCTTGAAAAAATCTAATATGCTCATAATTTTTGTAGGATAATTTGTTGGGGTTACTGAATATCTATACTGCGACGCGGGCGATTGTAAACATCAGCCTGCGATTTTTTTGTCGGTTTCTTTTTTTTCGTCGGATGGCACTTCCGTGGACTTTACCGAAAATCTTGCGTGGCCTATGTGCCATTTTCCACAATGGTCGCATCTGTAGGCCGACATTGGAGATTGGTCGTCGGGACGAGCCGTCTTTATTCGGACGCAGGCTTCGACGGCTTCGTCATAGGTATTGTAACTATTTTTCGCGACCAACATTTTCTCTCCTTTGCGAAAGTTGGTTAAAACCCTCCAGTGTGTACCGTGGGCACGAAGTTCGGCATCGTATTCGACGTATCGTGTGTTATAGAGGTTGAATGACACGGCTCTTTGGATATCGTGACGATACAGATTGGACTTGCGGCTATGTTTACCGGCATTTTTATGCACCTCTTGCGCGGCGCGTTTCTCAACAATGCGCCGCACAAGTTTGGTTGTCTCGGCACTATCGGTGTGGGGGTCGGTGAAAATCACAGCTTTACCGATTTTACGGATTTTCTCCTTTGCCAGTCGTCGCGAGAGAGGACGATATTTCTCCCTCATCCCTTGGTCGGCGTGTGCCTTTCTGATTTTTCGAACTTCTGTGTCTTCTTGAGCTTCGCACATGAGACTAAGTGCCCGCGAAAGCGAACGAGTGAGGTGTTTAAACCGATTTGTGTCTGACAAAGCATAGTCGCGACAGAGTTTCGCAGCTTCTTTGATGTCATCCCTGATGCCGCGCAATTCTAAGAACCGGGCGATTTTTGAGAGATCGTCAGGAAGCGTGGTCGCATCGAGTCTGCCATAAGTGCCAAGCATTTTGAGCCAACGGTTGAAAGTGTAGGTGAGGTCGAGCAGCATTGAATTCTTTTTGATGTTTTTGGCTGTCGTGGGGAGAATTGCGCGGTAACACATAGTAAGCGGGGGTTGTGGGGTTAAGGGGTTGTTTGCTTCTATATGCCGCGGGGAGGCGAAAGGTAAACATCGCGACGAAAAAATCCCCTCACTTTTCAGTGTGAGGGGATTATGGCGTGTTTTTGAGAGAGGGCGCTATTCTTCGGAGGAGGTGGTGTAGCGGAGGGCGGCGAGGCGATGGTTTTCGGCGATGCGGGCGCGGAGCGCGGGGGGAGCTATGACTTCGACGTGACAGCCGAAGCCGAGGATGAGGCGTTCCAATTCGTTGTTGAGTACTACTTTCAGGGAGATTTGGATTGAGCCGTCGCTGAAGCGCTGCTCCACTTTCTGCGAGCGGTGGAAGGGTTTCGACTCGACGTAGGGCGCTTGCTGTGGGGAGATTTTGATGACCACGCGGCGCGCTCTGTCGCGGATGGTCTTGGTGACGCCTACCGTGTCGTCGAAGAAGTGTGCGGGGTCGAAGTCGGTGCATTTCTTGAAGGGATGCTCCTTGTCTTCCGTCACGGAGTGAATGCGGTCGAGGGCGAAGATGTTGACCTGCGGGGAGCGGTTGGAGGCTTTCTCGCCTATGAGAAACCAGCGGTTGCGATATTCCTTCAACAAATAGGGGTAGACCACGAGCGCTTCTGCCTGCCGGGCCTTGAACGACTGATAGACAATGACAATGGTGCGCTGACGGCGCACGGCTTCGTAGATTTCGCCTATGAACCGCGCACCTTTGTAGCCTTCGACGCGCTCCATGTCCATGGCGGGGACGGAGGTGCCCGTGTGGCGCGAAATCTGTTCGTTGAGTTTGCTTATGGTTTCGATGGATGAGGCCAGCTGGGGAAAGCCCTGCAACTGGCGCAGGATGTCGAGAGCCGAGTTGAGGGCGTCGAGTCCTTCGTCGTTGAGCGGGAGGTGGGTGATGCTGAAATCGGGGTCGTCGTATTCGTAGTATTTGTTTTCGCGCACCACGATGGGGGCGTTGTAGCCGAGGCGGTCGCTGCGCATCAGGGCGAGGTCGTTCTGAAACGTGCGGCGGCTCACGGGGTTGCTGCGCCCTTCATATTCGGCCAACGCATCGGTGCAGGCATCGATGAGGTCGTTGATGGTCCAGCGGCGATAGCGGTTCTGAAGGCAGCGGTCGATGGTGGAGATTCTGATGAGGGTGGCGCGATTGAGGGGCATGGTAGCGGAATTTTTCGCAAAAATAGAAAAGTTTTCGTTAGTGCGCAAATCTTTTGCGCACCGGCTATCTAATTTTGCGCCATAATTTTAAAAGTACGGGCAAAATCAGCTTTAGGAAAACGTCGAGAACGCCAACAAATATTTTTTCGCAACCTGTCTCGCACTTTGAGACAGCTCGACCGTAATTTTGCAGTGTCGATGAATGACATCTCAACGATAAACCACCGAGTTTAACACAAAACTATTTTAAAAATGAGAGATTTAAACCTTTTCAACGAAGCGGCCGCCGCCGACAAGTCAAAGCAGAAGAACGAGGCTAAGAATGCCAAACCCAAAAGCGTGCTGGAGTCGTTCGAGTATATCGTGGAACTCGCCGAAAACTCAAATCTCGACGCCGACTTTATGGCGAAAGCCTCGACACACATAACGTATGCCGCGCGCAAGCTCAAACTTTCGCCGATGCAGGTGGTATTACTGGCCATGTTCGTCGACCGCAGCGAAGACTGCCGCATCATGATTTCTGAAATAGCCCGCTATGCCGGATGCCGCACCACAAAGATTCTGCGCCTGTCTGACGACATAGACGTTCTCGAGTCACGCCACTACCTGCGCGCGTCGCGCAGCCGCAAATCGCTGAGCTACCGTGTGCCCGACACTGTGCTGAAAGCCCTCCGCAAAAACCGTCCCTACGTGCATGAGACCGAACCTGTGCTCGACACCCAGACTTTCTTCGACAGATTCGACAAACTGATGAATGAGAAAGACGACGATGAGCTGACCCACGACGCCCTGATGGAGCAAACCATGGAGATGCTTGAGGAAATCCGACCGACGAAGTTTGCCACCGGATTGCGGCGCCACAACTTAGGCGACGAAGACACGCTGCTGTTTGTGTTCATGGCGCATCTTTTCGTTGAAAACAACGACGACAATATCAACTTTCACGACATCGACGACATATTCGACAACAACGAAATCCCGAGCTGGGTGAAGCGCGAATTTCGCTCCCGCGAGTCGGAACTCTTCCTGTCGGAGCTTATCGAAAATGTCAATGAAGACGGTATGGCTCGGTCGGATGCCTTCAAACTCACAGAGAAGGCAAAGGAGGAGCTTCTGTGCGAACTCAATCTGTGTAAATCAGCCAAATCAGACAAGGGTCTTGTCAAGGCCGAGACGCTTGCCGAAAAGCGTCTGATTTACAATGCCACTGAACGCGAGCAGATAGCCGAGCTGTCGTCAATCCTCTCGGCCGACCGTTTCGACGAAGTGCAGACGCGGCTGCGCGGTGCCGGAATGCGCCCCGGTTTCTGCTGCATTTTCTATGGCGCACCCGGCACCGGCAAGACCGAAACCGTCTATCAGTTGGCACGACAGACGGGCCGCGACATCATGCGCGTCGACGTCGACAAGATAAAAAGCTGCTGGGTGGGCGAAAGCGAGAAAAACATCAAGGCGCTCTTCGACCGCTACCGCAACATCTGCAAAGACTCCAAGCTCGCGCCCATTCTGCTTTTCAACGAGGCCGATGCCGTGTTGGGCGTGAGAATGGAGGGGGCCGCGCGCGCCGTCGACAAAATGGAAAACTCCATCCAAAACATTATACTTCAGGAAATGGAAACCCTCGAAGGCATCCTGATTGCCACGACCAACCTCACCACCAACCTCGACAAAGCTTTCGAGCGCCGTTTCCTCTACAAGATACGTTTCGACAAACCCACTCTTGAGTCACGCGCGCAAATCTGGCAAACGATGCTCGCGGGTCTGACCGACGACGAGGCGCTGACGCTCGCCTCGCAGTTTGACCTCTCGGGCGGCGAAATCGAAAACATCGCGCGCCGCCACTCGGTCAACGCCATCCTCTCCGGCCGCGAAGCCATCGACATGGAGGAACTTATCACCACCTGCCGTCAGGAGAGAATTTCTCAAAGCTCCCGCACGCGCATCGGTTTCTAACCGAAAAACATCCTTTCGGCACGCTGGAGGCGCACGGCCCCGCGTAACCAAACTAATGGTTTACGCGCGCCCCCTCCCGCGTGCCGAAAATTCGTTTCTCCACGAGCGCGTAAGCCTCAGTATGTCTTCAATAAAGAAAGCCGAGGAGCCACATCGGAATTTTGTTGCCCATTCCGATTTCGATATTGTCGGCTATGACATAGCTGTTGGGCTGGTCGGCAATCTGCGAGAACCCCTTTCCTTTACCCCCTACTTCGAAGAGATAGTTACGGTCAAGCAGGAAATCGCCCTCTTTGGCCGCAAACAGACTGCCGGCGTAACTAAGCATTGAAGCCACGTAGCTTTCTCTGACAGTTCCGGCTTTGTTCATTATACCGAGAGCCTGCATGACAGAAGGATTGTCAAAAAGGATTTTCTCCGGTTTGGAGGCTCGTTTCGGCTGAGTGGTCGGGTCCATCAATGTGCGCAGAATCGCAGCTTCACTCAGCAATGTGAAGAACCTCATCAGTTGGTTTCGGGTGACTTCGACATCTCTTGACAGATTTGTCATATTGGGCACAAAAGGCACTTGCTCGGCAAGCACGACAAGAAGTTTCTTAAGTTTCAGCTGCGTCTCATATTCGATGGGAGCCACCGAGGGTATGTCAATGTCGATAACCGAAAGGACGAGTCTCTCTACTCTTTGCGCGTAGGTAAACTCCGAACTATCCATAAAAAAAGGATAGTAACCCATCTTCAGATATTTCTCAAATTCGCCGATAACCCGAATCGACGACGTTATTTTTGAAGCCAACACACGATGATTGCCCAACACGTCGGAAAGGCTGACAGCTGACAGATTATGGTTTCCGGTAAAATTTAGATACTCCCTGAACGAGAGCCCTCGCAGTTCGTACACCGCCACTCTTCGGGACAGGTCGGCAACTTTGCTGTTAAGTTGAAGCAATGATGAGCCGGTGAACACTATGTGCAAGTCGGGATAACTATCGTATATGTTTTTCAGTTCCTGCTCCCAGTTGGGACGCGGATAACGATGCACCTCGTCAAGATAGATGTGAGTGCCTCCATGCTTATAGTGATAATCAGCAAGTTCAACAATTGTATGGTCGTTGAAAAACAACTGGTCGAGTGAGGCGTAAACACCCTGCTCGCCGTTCTCCTTGCATCGCTGCTTCATCATGGTGGTTTTTCCTACTCCTCGTGAGCCCTTTATCATAATGAGTCGGTCACTCCATGCGATTTTGTCGAAAAGATAGCGGTGAAGAGGTGCGTCAAGCGATGCTATTAATCGAGTCGAAATTTCGTAAATTCGTTCCATATTGATATAATTTACACAAAGTTACAAAAACTTTTCTTTATAAAGAAAGAAAATGACACATTTCTTTTCTTTGTAAAGAAAAGTCGAGTGTAATTATTTGTATGACATGCGATTAAATCGTGTGATTTTTTTTGGGGGGTTCATTCCCTCTCATAGCAGTCGAAAGGCTGGCGGCCATGGGAGAGTGAAAAGTCGGGGAGTGTGATTGATGAACCTCACCGCGACTATCTAAGGCATCCCCATAGGGGATGAATTTCACAGCCCCCCGAATTCATTCGTGGGGTCAACGACCTCATTCTCAATGATATCCCTGAAGGGGATGAATATCGCCCCATCTGGTTTGATTCGTAGCTCGGTTCGTGAGAGATGCTCGTGTGTGGATATTCATCCCCGTCAGGGATGTTTACAGGAGAGAGAGACACCCCCCACGAATGAATTCGTGGGGCTTTGGAGTTCATCCCCTCCGGGGATGTATTCACGATATGTAAAGCAATATAACAGAGTGAGTTTAAAGGGGTTACACCCGTCTTTTCTTTATAAAGAAAGAAAATTATGCATTTCTTTTCTTTATAAAGAAAAGTCGGATGTAATTATATGTATAACACGCGATTAAACCGTGTGATTTTTTAGGGCGATACTCTTCCTCTCATAGCGTTCGAAAAGGGCGGCGGTCATGGGAGAGTGAAAGACGGGAAGGGAGCGATGAGAGAGGGGCTACTATTTTGTGCCTGTCAGTATGCCCGAGTCGCTGTCGAGGTCATTTCGGTGGACATCAACCTGACGTATCTTTCGCCCGAAATCGAGCGAAAGGTTGAATTTCATCGCGAAATAAGCACTGTGGCTACCGCTTTGCGCTTTCGAGATGTATGGAGTCAAAGCCGAGAGGTTGCGCGATTCCATCCTGTAGTTGATGAAAGCATCGAAAACCCCGACGCTGACCGACCAATTGTCTCTTTTGTAGCCTGCCATTATTTGGTTCATGTCTTTTTCTTCGATAATTTCCTCGCCATACATGTAGTTTGCGGGTCCTGACATTATCCCACCGTATGCAATCCAGTTGCCATATGAGAAATCGACACTTAGCCCCACACGAAAAATGTTGTGACAATGATAATAGTCAAGACCGTGACTGAAGTAACGTGTCAACATCGGCATGGCCGCGATAGAGAGATGTTCTTTCCAAGGTCGCAGCGAAACAGAGCCGCCGAATGTCAGGCGCTGAAACGAACGCTGATTAAAATATGTCCTGACGAACCGGCCATCGGAGAAAAGTACCGACTCCATAATCGGACGATGTTCGTTGCGGTATTCAATCCGGGCGTCGACACCAAACATGCCGCTCTCGAAAGAGGCGTCGAATGATTGGTCAATCACACGAAAGGGCTTTAAATCAGGATTTCCGCGACGCACCATCCCGGCCTGTATCGGCTGCTCGACATCACTGATTTCAGCGGCCTGAGGCATTTTGTAGTCCATAGAGAAGGAATAACGGAGAAACCATCTGTCTATCGGACGGAAAGAGATATTGACCTCCGGGAGAAGGAACAGCCTGTCTAACTTTCCGCTTTGCTGCGCGAGGTGACGATAGACGCCTTTCAGATTGCCCATGACGCCCCAGGGGCCGAAGCGGTCGGAGTATTCAGCCATAAGCGCCGTTTCCGAGCGTCGGATGTTTACATTGAAAAAGCCATCGTTCTCATATCTGTTGCGGAGGTATGAGAGGTCGGTGGACACACCGAGATGCCACACGCGGCTTCCGACGCGGTTTTCATACATGCCTAGAAATCTGCCGGCATATTTGCGGCCTGTCACGAGGCTGCTTTCGCTAGAACCGTTTTCGAAATATTCATGAAGCATGCGCGAACGCACATACGAGCCTTGAGCATCGAGTATGAAGCTTTCGGTGTCTGACAACTTGAGCTGATAGTAAAGCCCAAAATTCGGCTGAAGGGAATGTTCCTCGGTATGCTCTCTCACTTCGACAGGCAGCCCGGAGCCTGAGGTCTCCAGAATAGCATGTCGGTCGCCCTCTTCCTTATTCGGAACATCTTCGAGATTAAAACCGAGACGGAGGTTGAGGGTGTGGCCAGCCGGATGGAGGTAGTTATAGTTGAGAGAAGTCTCCAACGAATGATTTCCAATGGTCACAGGCAAACCATATTCATGGCGTATCACATCTCCGTCGGGGTATCGCCATGTCTCATCGTAGTCTCTCACCCAGTTGTCCGACCGCTTGCCGAAGTAAGCGGCGTTGGCCGTCCAGACCGACCGCCCTTGATTGAATTGAGCGGCAAAATTATCAATCGAGGCCCACCGCCCTTTTCCGACAGCATCAAAAGAGTCGAGGAAAATGTTTCCTCCCGATTCTTGCCGGGAGGTTATGTAGTCTATCACTACCGCCGCACCGGAGTAGCGTATGCCGGGGGCATCGTGATATTCGATTCTCAGAATTTCGCTCGGAGGTATAGCCATGATTTGAGCCGAGGTGGATTCAACTCCGTTGATGCAGAGTCTTACCTCTCCCCCACCCGCGACATCGATACTGTTGGTGAGAGGATTGACCGTGATACGAGACAGTTGAAGCTTGCGCAACAGGTCGATACCGTCGGACGCCGTGCGAAGCATTTCCTTGGTGGGACGGATGACCTTCCCATCTGTTTTGTTGATGGTCGACGATGCTTTGACAACCACCTCGTCAAGTAGCTGCGGGGAGATGGAATAGTCGATTGAATCGGGAGCGGAGGTGTTTTGTGAGCGCACGAAGGGTGCTGTGGCGCACAGGAATGCCCACATAAACAAATGTTTTAACATGTGATGAGTTTGAGTTTAGGCTTGAGAAATCAGCGCTTCATAGAGATTGTGAAATCTTTTGCGCAGAAACTTGACCGCATAGTGTTTTCGTGAAAGTAATGTGGCCGCCGGCACGCCTGTGGCCGAGGAAATCTCTTTTATCGGCATCCCGTCGAAAACCGTGAGGCAGAACACCTCGCACTGTTCAGGCGGCAACTCCGACAAGGCGATGTCGAGTTCCTGCCACACGAGTTTGCGGAGCAAAACAGTGTCGGGTGCATCCTGCGGACTACAGAACAAAGTGTGTGCAAAATCCTCGCATATCACATCCTCGGCATCAAGCGAAATCTCTCTCTTTTTTCGCCAGAAATTCAATATCGAGTTGCGCGCCACTTTGTAGAGCCATGAGGAAACGCGTTCTATCTCCGACAAGCTGTCGGCCGGAGTGCGTGCAAGCTGATAGAATACATCCTGAAGAATGTCTTCAGCATCCTCAAGGCTGCTTACTTTCGACCGAATGTATCCCAGCAGACGCGGGGAGTGTTCCGTAAATACCGACTCGATGTTATTCTTTTGAGCCATCTTGCAGATTGCCGGGGCGATTACCGAAACCAAACCTCTCCCTGCGACGCTGTATGAATTGAAGACGCTCCTCGTCGGTCATATTGTGCCAATGGTCATGCCAGCTGCGGCGGGAGTGGAATACGTGATGGAGACCTCCGATACCGACGAACAATGCGATTATGAAACCGCCGCTCAGAAGTTGCCCGAGGAGAAACAATCCGACCGCCTGAAAGAAATTGATGGCTGCGAAACCGCACACCGCGGTCACGATGTTGTTCCACAATGCCATAATGCCAAGTGCGGCGGCTGCCGTTATAGCCGACAGCACGATGAGTAACGCGAGTAGTTTTATGATTTTTTTCATCTCGAAGTGTAGTTTTAAAGTGTAAAGTAGAGCTGCTCTATCTCTAAGGACACATGACAAGGGAATATATTTTAGCCTGAGGCTGATTTTTTTCATTCCGGTGCTCAAAATTACATAAAAATCGGGACATTTCAACAATAGACGGCGCGCTGGGCGAGAAATTTCGGAGACGGGTGTTTACATTTGCCGCGGTCGCGGTATTTGAAAGTATCATCTGATAAAACGATAAGAAATATGATTACAGGACCGGCAAATGTATTGAGCTGCCCTTACTGCGGCGGCGAGAAGGAGGTGATGAGCCTCGCAAGCGGCAACACGCTCGGAGGGACGGTGTGGAGCGACACCCGCAGCAACTATCCGATGCTTCCCGAAGTGTCGCCAATCCAGCAATGTCCGCATTGCGGAAAGTATTATTTCCTCGACCAAGCCAAACGCAAGTATTCCGACGACCCCGATTCGGAAGCGAGGAGTTTCATGCGGCTCGGCACACTCAAGTTTTCGCAGTTGAAGGGGGCGCGAAAGCAGATGGCCGCGTCGGAGCTGTCGCAGCTGCAGCGGTGGGTGCTCAACCGTTATCTCTTCATGGCTTACAACGATTGTTATCGCCGCGAGCCTCTCGCCGCGGCCTGCGTGCCGACGGAGGAGGACGAGGAGTTGTTTGCGACTGTCATCGCGGAATTGCTTGATGGCGTTGAAGCTACGGAGAATTATGAAATCATTCATGCCGAATTGCTGCGCGAAAGCGGCCGATTTGAAGAGGCGAAGGCTGTGCTTTCAAATCACACGACCGAAGAAGATAAATGGATTGTTGAGGCCATGCTCCGCCACATCGAGTCCGGGGATACGAAGCCTTTCCTCTTGATAGACAAAGGCGAAGTAGTCGAGTGAAGCACATTATGATGAACGTATTGTTTGCTACGCTGACTGTTATCGCGGTTTTGGCACTCGTAAAAATCGCGTGGGTCGGGTGGTCATGTCGGGGCAACGGGGATTTCGATAAAGAAAAAACCGAGTTGCTTCAACGCCGCAATTACCTTGTGGAAAACGTGGTGGTCGGCCCACAACAGTTGCTCGACCGGATGCCGCAGGAAATAGGGTCGCAGTTTGAAGGCGAGTGGGCTTTGTATTCCTGCTCAATGCTGGCCGAGGCGCTGTCAAACATGGCTCAACTCTATCCCGAAACAAAGGACGAAGCAGTAGCGACGGTCAACAGCCTCATCGGAATTGTCACGTCCCCCGAGCTGCGGGCGTATGACGCAGCGCGGTGGGGCGAAGACCCGCTCGAATCTTTGGAAGGAGACGAAAGTCATGTGTCCTATCTCAGCCATCTCGCATGGGTGATTGGCAATTACAAACGCATCGGTGGCGGTGACAAATATGACGAACTCTATGACTCGGTGTGCCTGACAATGAACCGCCGCATCGTCAGCTCCCCTCTCTACAATCTCCCTACCTATCCCTACGAGTCGGTCTACGTGCCCGACATGTTGGTGGCCATCGTGGCCTTGTCTGATTATGCGAAACTTAGGGAGGGGCGATGTGCGGAGACGGTCAGAACATGGATTGACCGCGCAAAATCGGAATGGATTGACGACGAGACGGGTTTGCTCGTGTCTTTTCTTGGCGATAGCGGCAAAACAGGCGCTCCGGTCAAGGGGTCTTACTCAGCCCTGAATTGCTACTATCTCACAAAGATTGACCCCGCATTTGCACGCGAGCAATACGAGAGACTCAAGAAGACATTCGGTCAAACCTCGCCGATAGCGGGGATTAAGGAATACCATGACCGGTCGTGTCGGTTTGCGATGGATATTGATGCCGGGCCGATAATAATGAATCTCACACCTAGCGGGACAGCGTTTGCCATAGGGAGCGCCACCTATTTTGGTGACTACGACTTCCGCAACGCGCTGCTGAGAACAGCCGAGATAGCCGGTCACACCGTGAAACGGCACAACACCCGCCATTACCTACTCGCAGACCTCGCCCTCGTAGGCGAGGCCATCACCCTGGCCATGCGCACCAACACCGCCGGACAAGGTTCTTGATATCATCCGAGACACGTAATTTCCCCGACCACAGAGTGCTGTAGCCGTGGGAATTACTTTTACAAGATGATGAGGAGGGCGTAGATGAGGATGGGGATGAGGACGCAGATAATGACTGAGTTGAAGACGTAGTTGCCTCCGAAGCGATTGAAGAAGTTGAGGAAGTCGACGGAGAGGGCAAATATCTTGTCGCAAATTTGGCGGAAGGTGTAGCCGGAAGCTCGAACTATCCGATAGCAGAAGCACCATGTTACAAGAAAGGCTATGGTGAATGGCCAGCCTTCGAACTTGCAGTCGATTATCAGTGTCCAAGAGAGGGGAATCAGGAGATAATAGACTATTACGTTGATTTCGTTGTAAGTGAGGCGGGTCAGCGTGGCAATGCGAAAGAGGGCGTCGGCCACGGCCTGAAATACCGACAGGATGAATGGTGAGCGAGTCATTGGGTCAGTCGATGTTCCAATAGGCTTCTGAATCGCCGTCGAAGGCATCGTTGATGTCGTCGTCGCTATAGCCCTCGATGTCGTGGGCATATGTGCCAGCGTAGTCGCTTTCGTTCTCGTCGTAGAAATAATCTTCGTACATGATTTTTGGAGTTTAAAGGGTTACGAATTGATATATCTTGGCGAGAGGAAATGTAAACAGCCGAGGGGAGGATTTTTCGGGATTTAGCGAGATTTAACGAGATTAAGCAGGATTAAGCGAGATTTTGGGAGGGGGTTATTGGG
>JAIDCC010000035.1 GCA_029056055.1 Duncaniella sp. | reverse complement strand
GGTGGCTGTGAGGGTGACGGGGCCGGCGTCGGGGGTGGAGCGGAGGATGACGAGGACTTCGCCGCGGCGAGCTTTGCGAGAGGCGCGGTCGGGTGCGGCGGGAGTGTGGAGTTCGTCGGTGTACATGTCGCCGTTGTCGATGGCAACGATTTCGGCGTTACCGCTGAGGGAGATTTCGACGGGTGTCTCGACAGAGGGGACGGAGATGCCTTTTGAGTCGACTACGCGGAGGCGGATGTGCTGGAGGTCGGTGCCGTCGGCGCGCCAGGCGTCATTGTCGGGTTCGGCCACGATGCGTGCGGGGCGACCGGCTGTGCGGATGTTGTGAGTGGCGGCACGGCGACCATCTTTGTAGGCCACGGCGGAGAGATTGCCGGGCTTGTAGGGGAATTTCGGGAAGTGAATCTTGTTACGATGCTTGGCGTCGGAGACGGGGTTGTCGATGCGACCGAGCGAGCGACCGTTGTGGAAGAGTTCGACAGCGTCGGCGTTGGTGTAGACCGTGGCGTCGATGGAGTCGGAGGGGTTGAAATTGAAGTGGTCGACGAGAGCGGGGGCATTCATGAGTTCGTCGTTCCAGTAGTAGCTTTCGCCGGCCTTGTCGGTGATGGCGATGTGGACGACGGTCTCCTTTTCGGGGTCGGCGAAGAGGCTACGGAGCAGCCATGCGTCGGGCTTGGGTTTGAGCGAGATGTCGAAGACGCCTTGCGTCCAACCCTTAGCGGGCCAGCCGGCGCTTTCACCGAGATAGTCGATGAGGCCCCAGTAGGCGAGACCCACGACGCGGTCGTTGTCGGGTTCGAAGAAGTTGGGACCCATGCCCGAGCGATTGGCTTCGCTCTGATAGAAAATCATGTCGGGGAAACGGCGCGAGTCGCCGGGGAAGTACATGTAGCGGTAGTTGTAGGAGGCGATGTCGGTTTCGAGCACGAGGTCGGCGGGGATGGAGTCGGTCTCGATGTTGCGATAGCGCGGGTGCATCGCCACGGTGTAGGGACGGGTGGAGTCGTAGCGCTGCATGAGGGTCTTGAGGAGACGGTAGGCAGTCACGCCCCAGTCGTTGTGGGGAAGATTGGTGTAGCTCTGGAGCTCATTGCCGAAGCTCCACATAGCCACCGAGGGATGCGAGCGGTCGCGGCGGGCCCATTCGGGGAGGTCGTATTCCCACTGCGCGGTCCAGTCGACGCGTCCGCCGGAGTAGTCTTTGAGCCACTTGTCGTAGAGTTCGTCGACAACGACTATGCCGAGCGAGTCGCAGGCGTTGAGGAAGTCGACGGAGTAGGGATTGTGGGAAGAGCGGACGTGGTTGACGCCAAACTCCTTGAGCATTGCGAGGCGTTTTTCGATGGCGCGGGGATAGGCGGCAGCGCCGAGAGCGCCGAGGGTGTGATGGTTGGCGATGCCTTTGAGAAGGAGTTTCTTGCCGTTGAGCTTGAGGCCGTGTTCGGGCGAGAACTCGAAGGTGCGGATGCCCGTGCGGATAGAGAGGTCGTCGGTGGGGGTGCCGTCTTCATGGCGCAGTCGGGCCGAGAGGGTGTAGAGCGAAGGAGAATCGACATCCCAGAGCTGAGCGTCGGCCACCCGGATGTCGGGCAGACGATACTCGCGGTCGCGCCACTGGCGATTGATTTTGAGCGTGTCGGTGCGCTCCATGACGGTTTTGCCCTGAGGGTCGGTCAGGGTGAGGTCGACGAGCACCTTCTGGTCTTTGCCGCGGGTGACGACTTCGACCGACGGAGAGATGACGCCCGACGCAGAGCCGGTGGCTTGAGTAGTGGCCCAGAGACCGTGACGTGCGAAGTAGAGAGCGGGGTCGGTGACGGTGAGCGACACGGGGCGGTAGAGGCCGCCGCCGGTGTACCAGCGCGAATGGTTGGGTTTGCCGGTCTGAGCCACCACGCGGAGTTCGTTTTCGCGGTCGAAGAGCAGGCGGTCCGTGATGTCAGACTCGAAGCCGAGATAGCCGTAGTCGGTCTTGCCGATGTGCTCGCCGTTGAGCCAGACGTCGCCCACGAGCATAATGCCTTCGAAGTCGGCCAGGACGCGGCGCCCCTTTAGCGAGGGGTCGGGATTGAAGCGATAGACGTAGGTGCCGGAAGTAGGTTCCTTGAAAGCGCGCGACGAGAGACGCGAGCGGCGGTTGGCGGCAGCGTCGGTATTGTCGGTCTTTTCATCGGCGCCCGGTGGCACCCAGGGCTGTGAAATGAGGTAGTCGTGAGGGAGGTTGACAACAGTGCCCACGGAGTCGCCCTGGGCGTAGAAAGTCCAGCCGCGGTTGAGGTCGATGCGCTCGCGCGAGGCTGCGAAAGCGGTCGCAGAAGCTCCGGCGAAGAGTGCGGCCAGTATGACAGAAGTGTGGTTGAGAATTTTCATGGTAGTGCAAAGTTACGGCTTTTTCGTCGTTTGACGGGCCGGGAGCGGGGGGATTTTGGGAAGGGCCGGTGTTAAATTAAGTTAATCGTTGAGGGGCGTTTCCGCTTCCTTCCCGTTCGTCTCACCAGTGTTCAAAATTTCCCAATATCCTCCTCTCTTAGGCCCAACGTATCTGACAATGTGGGATAGAGCGGAAAGTTCGCGTTCGATGGTTTTAGAAGAAACTCCTAAGACAGAGGCTATGGCCGACCGGGTAGTAGCCGGATTTTCAGAGATTAGCGCGATAATTTTCAGTTGACGAGGAGTGAGGTTTTCAGCGACATTTTTAGCGACATTTTCAGCGACATTTTTAGCGACATCAGATTGTCTAGAGTTGCGGGTGCGAAGTTCGAAGGTGACTTTTACAGAATTAAAACCATTTTCAATCGTCATCTGCCTATTGGTGAGCCGAGGCCACTGCCAATCTTATTTCACTAAAATGCAAAGTTACGAAAAATCCGCTGTGTGGGGCGGGGAGCGGGGGGATTTTGGGAACGGGCGGTGTTAAATTAAGTTAATCGTTGAGGGGCGTCGGGCGATTCTGACTAACTTTGCAAGACCGGGACAGAGATTGTTCCGGCTACATAACCTTAAAGAAAAGCAAGAGAAACTTACCAATGAAAAAACAGATTCTAATGACTGCGGCGGCGATGCTTGCCGGCAGTTTTGCCGCGGGCAGTGAGCTCCCGGCATTTCCCGGCGCGGAGGGATTTGGCCGCTATGCCACAGGCGGTCGCGGCGGCGAAATCTATCATGTCACGACCCTCGACGACAAAGGCCCCGGCTCGCTGCGCGACGCCGTGAGCAAGGAAGGACGCATCATCGTGTTTGACGTTTGCGGCGTGATACGCTTGAATAGCGAACTGGTGTTCAAGGGCAACACGACGATATTGGGACAGACCGCGCCCGGCGAGGGAGTGCAGGTCTACGGCAACCGCGTCAGCTTCTCGGGAGCGTCAAACCTGATAGTGCGCCACATGCGATTCCGTATGGGCGTCAACGGCCCGTCGGGCAAGGATGCGGCCGGCATAGCCAACGGCCACGATATGATTTTCGACCATCTGTCGGTGCTGTGGGGCCGCGACGAAAACTTCTCGGTGAACCTCGACAACAAGGCTGACGCCCGCAACATCACCATCCAGAACTCGATAATCGGGCAGGGCCTGCAGGGCCATTCGTGCGGCGGCCTTATCCAGACCGACGGAGGTGTGACACTCTACCGCAACCTTTACATAGAAAACAACACCCGCAATCCGAAGGTGAAAGGTCTCAACCAGTTTGTCAACAACGTGGTCTACAACTGGGGCGACGGAGCCTACATCATGGGCGACACCGAAGGCGCATCGTGGGCGCACATTGAAAACAATTACTTCATCAACGGCCCGTGGGAGGGCGCGGTGAAACCATTCACCCGCGGTTCGGAGGCATTTCATTACTACGGGGCCGGCAACTATCACGACTCAGACAAAAACGGCACCCTCGACGGCAAGCTGCTCACCAACGAACAGATGAGCGGCCTCCAGAGCGACGGGCGCGCCTCGACGTGGGTGGAGAGCCTCGACGCGCTCAACTCAACGGTGATACACGAAGTGATACATGGCTCAAGCTCCGACCCCTCGGCCATCACATCGGAGCAAGACCGCACAATCCCCTCGCCGATACCGGCCATCGAGGGAATGACCTCGGCCGCCGAGGCTTTCGACTGGATACTTGAGAACGCAGGCCCGACGCTGCCGGCGCGCGACGACGTAGACCGCTATCTGATAGACGAACTCGCCTCGCGCGGCACATCGGGCACGAAGATGGGCATATCGTCGGAGCTCCAGCTGCCACACCTTGGCACCGGCGTGCTTTCGGGCGGAGTGAAACCTCTCGACACTGACGGCGACGGCATCCCCGACGCATGGGAGACGGCCAACGGGCTCGACCCCAATGACGCTTCAGACGCCGCTGCTATAGCCGCCAACGGCTATGCCAATATCGAAAACTACGCCAATTCCATCACGGAGGCATATCCCTACATTAAACGCCCGCTCAACCTGCGCGCCACCCGTCAGGGCAAGACCGAAATCGAGCTTGCCTGGGACTGCAACATGAACACCGAGCATCCCTACATCGTGGAAATCTCTACCGGAAACGACTACACCATAGCGGCCAAAACCGAGGCGGGAGCCAAAGGCGTAACACTGACCGGACTTGAGCCAGAGACCACCTACAACGTGCGTCTGCACGCCGAAGCCGCCGACGGCTCAGGAATTGTGTCGGACTATGCCGAACTCGTCACCGAAACCACCGGCGACCCGTCGGCACCGAAACCATCGGTGCTTGTCGCGCCCGCCGAGGGGAGCTCGCTGCCCGTCGAAGGGGGTATAGAATTTAAGTGGACCAACTCGACGAAGCCCTATTTCGGCACCATCAGCTACAACCTCTGCGTAGGCACGGATAAGGAGAACCCGGAAGTAGTGGCGACAGGGCTTGAGGAGACCACCTACACGATGGAAGGACTCACGGCCAACACTACCTACTACTGGAAAGTGACCGCCGTCAACGAAATCGGCGCTACCGACAGCGAAATCGGCACATTCGTCACCCTCGACGGCGGCACGCTGTTTTATGCCGACTTCTACCACAACCCGCAGGAATGGTTTGACGCCTACGGCGACATCATGGCCAACACCAACATCATCAATTCGGCCAACACGACGCTCTCTGTCGGAGGCATGACCATAGGCACCGGCGACGAATCAATCCGTATCCTCGCCATGAACGGCGCCAACAACTCGGCCGACACCTCGAAAGACTACGGCCCCGCCACCGCCGCCGACGCCGGAGCCACCGACCGCTGCATACAATTCTATACCACAGTGGCGGGAGGCTATCTCACCACTCCCGAAGTAGAGGGTCCCTGCAACATCACCCTTTGGCTCGGCAATCCCGACAAGAAGGCCAAGACCGTGAAGCTCTCGACGATAGAGGGAGGAGAGGTGACGGCAACCGTGCCGCTCGAACTCGGTGCCAAGAAGCGCGTCTATAAGTTTGTCTACTCTCACGAGGCCAAGACCCCCGTCGTGTTCCGCATCGACAACAATGCCATGAAGTTTAACATCAACGACATTCTCATAGAGCGCCCCTCGACGCAGTCGGGCATAGCGGCGGCCGAAGTTGCATCGAGCGACGTGCGCATCGCCGTCGAGGGCACCGCGGTGACAGTCTCGGGCGTAACCGAAGCGACGCGCGTAGTGGTGAGCGACCTTGCCGGCCGCGTGATTGCCACGGCCAAGGGCGAGCATACGTTTGCGCTCGGCCACGGCTTCTACATTGTGGCAGTAGAGGGCGACCAGTCGTTCAAAGTTGTGCTGTAAGCACGTTTTTCAGGATAATCCGCGCCTCCCGGCGGTCTGCTCGCGGCAGACAGTCGGGAGGCGCTTTTCGTCAGGACATTCCGCTTTCTGTTTGCAAATGTGAGGGCAAAAATGTAATTTTGCGGAAAAAGCACCCACTTTTCCCGATATTCGTCCTTATCAAAACCTCCGGTGTTTACCCGCCGCTCGGCCAGACATATCTCTATGCTTCTGCCATGAGTCTGCTGTCGGCGTTGCTGCTCTCTACATTGTCGTCGATGCCGGGGATGAAGTTCCTCAACCGACTTGTGAAATAAAAATCCGCCGCAACCGGGAGAGATTGCGGCGGAGACTGTCGTGAGCGGATTGTCTGTTATTTGTTGCGCACCGAGAGGATTGTGATGGTGTAGTGTCTCTGCGGGCGACGCAGGAGGTAGTAGTCGGTTACGGCTCCGTTGGGCACCATCCACACCTTCTTTGTCGACTTGTAGATTTTCTTGTCGATTTTGAGCTTCTTGAGCATCTTGGTGTCAGATTTGACGGGGTGCATTCCCGGCGCGGCTCTGATTTCGCCTATCAGGCGAGTGTAGAGCTCTTCGGAGAGGTGGGAATAGTCGGTGAGTTTGTCGACGTTCTTTCCCTCGGGATTTCCGGCGATGATGGGGTCGAACTGCATTTCATACATGGTCCATGCTCGCGTGTCGTAGAGCGCCTCGTCGGTGCTTTTCAAGCCGGCGCACCATGCCACGCCCGGCACGGGGAGGATGATGTCGAGGCCGTCGGCAGTGCCGAGGGTGGTGATGCGGTCGGCTGTGATGCGCGCCGGGATGAGATTGGCTGCCACCGAGTCGGCTATCTCGGCGAAAGGCTGGCGCAGCGAGAGACCCTCGATGCCGAAGAGGCTGCCGCTCATGGGGCGCAGGTGGGAGAGGGTAGTGGTGTGGGTGCGACGTGTGCGTGCCGGCAGGTCGGTGGTCAGCGTGACGGTCCATGCTTTGTATTTCTTTTCGCCTTTGGGTTTCACCTTGACGGGGCGCGAGAGGGTCAGAGTCACGTTGAGGTTCTGCCATTTGCCTGTGCGGTAGACGGGCATTTTGGCGACATTTTTGGCATGAAGGCCACCCATCATGCCGCCGAGACGCGCGCCGAGGCGGTTTTCGAAGTCAATGGCCTCTTTCTCCGAGCGAAACACGAAGTAGTAGCGGGTGCGGAGGCTTTTCAGACCGAGCTCGATGCGGCAGCGTTGAGGGCTGACGCCGAGCACGCTGACGCCGGCGGCCGACGGAATGCCGAAATTGGCTGTACGGTCATATTTGTAGGTGTAGTCTATCCCGCGGCTTTGCAGCGCCTGACGCACCGAGGCGAGCGTAGCGTCATGGCGCGCGGTGTTGATGAAGCCGAGCGGATTGAAGCAGAGATTTTTGAGCTCGTTGTCAATCTTTGGCTGTGTCTTTTTCGAGTCGCGCGGTTTCGATGCCGAGACTACTCGCTGCGCCGACAGGGGCATCGCGCCCTGGCCGATGGCTACGGCCACGCAGACTAAAAGGATGCGGAGGATAGACTTCATGTCAGGTGAGTGTGAGAGGTGGAGATTAGAGAGTAGGTATGTGATTAAGACAGGTTATTCCCATTTCCCACTCGCAGGGGTGGAAAATGGGAATTTTAAAAGGTGCGGGGAGTGGCGGCTCAACCGATTTTGATGCCCGAGAAGCCCATGAAGGCCATGGCCAGAAGGCCGGCGCAGATGAGGGCGATGGGCACGCCGCGCATCGAGCGGGGCACGTCGCTAAGGGCGAGCTGCTCGCGTATGCCGGCAAAGATGCTGATGGCCATCGTGAAACCTACGGCCGTCGCGAAGGCATAGACGAGGCTCTGGCCGAGGTCGAAGTTTTTCTGAATGACGAGGATTGCCACGCCGAGCACGGCGCAGTTGGTGGTGATGAGGGGCAGGAACACGCCGAGAGCCGAGTAGAGGGCCGGAGCCACCTTCTTCAGAATGATTTCGAGCATCTGCACGAGGGCGGCGATGACGAGGATGAAGACGATGGTCTGCATGAAGGCGAGCCCGAGGGGGTCGAGCACGAAGGTCTGGAGCAACCAGGTGACAGCCGTGGCAATGACCATTACGAAGGTGACTGCGGCGCCCATGCCGACAGCCGAAGAGAGTTTGCGCGACACGCCGATGAAGGGGCAGATGCCGAGAAACTGGGCAAAGACGATATTGTTGACGAATATCGCTGTGATGATGATTGAGATATATTCAAGCATGGCTGTGAATTGTCGTTAGGCGAGCCGCAGGTCAGCAGGCTTTGGGTGAGCGGATTTTGGTGAAGAGGGCAATGAGCAGGCCGAGGGCGATGAACGCGCCGGGGGCGAGCACGAAGATGAGCGAGCCGTAGGCTTCGGGATAGATTTCGAGACCGAAGATTTTGCCCGAGCCGAGGAGTTCGCGCATGGCGCCGAGGAGGGTCAGCGCAATGGTGAAGCCGAGACCCATGCCGAGGCCGTCGAGCAGCGAGGGAAACACGCCGTTGCGCGAGGCGAAGGCTTCGGCGCGTCCGAGCACGATACAGTTGACCACGATGAGGGGGATGAAGATGCCGAGCAGGGCGTTGAGGGCGGGCACGTAGGCGGCCATCAGAAACTGGAGCACGGTGACAAACGTGGCGATGACCACGATGTAGGCGGGGATGCGCACCTTCGAGGGCACGAAGTTTTTGATGAGCGAAATGACGACGTTCGAGCAGATGAGGACGCCGGTGGTGGCGAGACCCATCGACATGCCGGTGAGTGCCGACCCCGTGGTGCCGAGGGTGGGACACATGCCGAGCGTCAGCACAAACGTGGGGTTCTCGGAAATGATTCCGTTGAGAAGTATGCGGAGGTTGCGTGACATGATGCTGTGTTGGGGGGAGTGGTTTGAGATGAAGTTTTCTTAAGGTTCGGCCACGACGAGCGTGTTGTCTTCGGTCTCGGCCATCACTGTCGAGTCGGCAGCGGCTTCCGAGGGAGCGGCCTGGGCTGCCTTGGGAGTGGCGCCGGTGACGGCTGCCGCGGGGATGGCTCCGGTTTCGTTCTGCACGAAGGCCTGATTGGCGCGCGAGGCGCGGGCCAGGGCGTCGAGGAACGCACGCGAGGTGATGGTGGCGGCTGTGATTGCGTCGATGTCGCCGCCGTCTTTCGATACGGTGAAGTTGGTCGAGGCGGGGTTGCGGCCTATGACGGTGCGGCCTTCGGCTCCGGCCACACCTTCGGCGGGCTTGAACCATTCGTCCATCTTGGCGCCGAGGCCGGGGGTCTCCTGATGAGCCATCACCTCGAAGCCTGTCAGAGTGCCTTCGGTGTCAAAACCGTAGATGAGGGTGATTTCGCCCGAGAAGCCGTTCATCGAGTAGCTCTCGACGGCGGTGCCTACGAGGCGGCCATCCTGACGGGCGGGAAACACCTTGAGGGCGCGCTCCTCGCCTTCGGGCACCACGGTGGTCATCTCGGCCACGGGGTCGTTGTTGAAGTCGGGGGTGACGGCCTTGACTGCCTCTACCTGCTTGGCCTGTGCGGCCTCTTCGATGGGGCCTTTGGTGGCGGCGTAGACTCCTCCGAGGATAGCGGCCGCCGCTATTGTGATGATGCCCAGCGAGAGCACCATGTTGACAAGTGATGATTTCATGGCTGATGATTACTTCTTGGCTTTGCTTTCGCCAAACTTACGGGGTTTCATATAGCGGTTGATGAGCGGGGTGACGCCGTTCATGATGAGGATGGCAAACGACATGCCTTCGGGGTAGGCGCCCCACTGGCGGATGATGAGCGTGATGAGGCCGATGGCGATGCCGTAGACCACCATGCCCGATTTGGCCATGGGCGAGGTGACGTAGTCGGTGGCCATGAAGATGGCGCCGAGGAGCAGACCGCCCGAAAGGAGCTCGACGCCCACGGGGGCACCGATGCAGAGCGAGAAGAGTGCGACGGTGGCTACTATCGACACGGGGATGTGCCATGTGATGACACGTTTCCAGAGCATGTAGAGGAAACCTAAGATGAGGGCGATGGCGCCCACTTCGCCGAGCGAGCCGCCCATGCAGCCGGTCAGGGCGTCAATCAGGTTGACGTCGCCGGGGTTGATAAGACCCATCTTGAGCTGGCCGAGGATGGTGGCGCCGGTGGTGGCGTCGGTATAGGCCATGCGGTTGACGAGCGGTTCGGGCCACGAGGTCATGGCCACGGGGAACGACAGCAGCAGGAACACGCGACCCACGAGGGCGGGGTTGAAGATGTTGCAGCCCAGACCGCCAAACGAGAGTTTGCCGATGCCGATGGCCACGACGCATCCGATGAGGATAATCCAGACGGGAAGGTTGGAGGGCACGTTGAGGGCGAGCAGCAATCCGGTCAGCACGGCCGAGAGGTTGCCGATGTCGGGACGGCGTCCCATGACGTAGCGGGTGATGAGGTATTCGGCTGCCACGCATCCTATGATTGATGTGCAGATGACAATGGCTGCGCCAAGTCCGAAGTAGTAGAGAGCCACGAGCACTGCGGGTATTAATGCTATGATTACGTGACCCATAAGGCCGCTCACAGTCTCTTTGGTGTGGGCATGCGGCGACGGTGAAATGGTTAAAAGGTTGTCCATCGATTTGGATATTGAAACGCTGTATGGTATAGATTGTGACTGCAAAGTTAAGAAAAAAGATTGAAACGGCAGTCGTTATGACGATAATTTTTCGTTTTTGGGGTAGTTTTTTCGCTTCGGCCTCTTTCTAAAACTACTGCCGGAGCCGCTGAAAATACGGCTCCGGCAGTATGATGGTTTTGGCAGACGGCATGCCGCTGCGTGTGTGGTCGGTTATTTCTTCGAGAAGTCGGTGAGAGTTATCGAGGAGCCGGCGGGGAGGCTGACGGGGAATACCGTGCCGTCGACGGTCACCGTCGGGGTGAGCACCGTGTCGGAGGTGGGCACCGTCGAGTGGATATCCACGCGGGTGGGGATACCGTCGGCCCAGGCGAGGTCTACGATGTAGCCGCCGCGGGCGCGCAGGCCTTTCACTTCGCCGCTCTTCCACTGTGCGGGCAGCGCGGGCAGCAGTATCAGGTTGCCCTCGGGGGTCGATTGCAGCAGCATTTCGGCTATGCCGGCCGTGCCTCCGAAGTTGCCGTCAATCTGAAACGGCGGATGTGCGTCGAAGAGGTTGGGGTAGGTGCCTCCGGCGTGGCGGCGGTCGGGCCCTTCATATTTGTCGGGGCTGACATACTGGAGCAGACGGCGCAGCATGTGATAGGCTCCTTCGCCGTCGCCGAGGCGGGCCAGAAGGTTGACGCGCCAGCCTGTCGACCATCCCGTGGTGTTGTCGCCCTTGATTTCGAGCGAGCGTGCTGCCGCGCGGGCAAACTCGGGGGTCTTTTCGAGCGATACGTGATGACCCGGATAGAGTCCGAAGAGGTGCGACTGATGACGGTGTTGCGGGTCTTTGTCTTCAAAGTCGTGATACCATTCCTGAAGATTGCCCTTGGCTCCTATCTGATAGGGGCGCAGTCGCGAGAGTGCGTCGGTGATTTCGATGCGCAGGTCGGGGTCGACGTTGAGGGTGTCGGCGGCGGCGAGGGCGTCCATCAGACATTCGCGCACCATGGCCAGGTCGGCGGCGCCGCCATAGAGCGTGGCGGCTTCCTTGCCGTCAGGGCCGATGAAGGTGTTTTCGGGCGATGTCGAGGGCGACGTTATCAGCTCGCCGTCTTTCTCTACGAGCCAGTCGAGGCAGAACTCGGCAGCGCCGCGAAGCACCGGGAAGTATTGGCGCAGCCACGTTTTGTCGCGGTTGAAGAGATAGTGTTCCCAGATGTGGGTGGCCACCCACGCTCCGCCCATGTTCCAGTTGGCCCACTTAGGCGCGCCCGAGCCCATTCCGACGGGGCAGCTCATGGCCCAGATGTCAGAGTTGTGACCGGCGGCCCAACCGCGTTTCGTGCCGTAATACTCGCGGGCGGTCTCCTCGCCGGTCTTGGTGAGGTTTTTCACCCACGGCAGGAAGGCTGTGGCGTGGAGGTCGCCCAGACCGGTCACTTCGGCCGGCCAGTAGTTTTCTTCCACGTTAATGTTGACCGTGTAGTTGGCGTTCCACGGCGGGGTCATGTATTCGTTCCAGAGGCCTTGGAGGTTGGCGGGCACGCCATCGGTGCGCGACGACGAGATGAGCAGGTAGCGCCCGTATTGGAAGTAGAGTTCTTCTAGGTCGGGGTTATACTCGTTCAGGTCGGTGTAGCGGCGCAGCTGCACGTCGGTAGGCAGTGCTTTCACCGAGTCGGGGGTGGTGCCGAGGTCGAGGCTCACTCGGCCGAAGTAGCAGAGGTAGTCGTTCTGATGGTGTTCGAAGATGTCGCGCGGGTGTTTGGCCGTGGCGTTGGCTATGCGGGCCTGCGCGAGTTCCTTGTAGGGCTTGCCCTGTGTGACGGGATTTTTGTCGAAGCCGTTAAACGAGGTGACGTCCGTAATGTAGACCACTACGTTGCTGCAATCTGTCAGCTTGAGGCTTCCGTCGGCCAGAGCTTCCACTTTCCCTTTTTCGGGGATTGCCTTGAGGATGGTGCAGAAGCGTGTGCCGCGCGCGGGGTCGTATTGCATTTGCTGGCCCCCTTTGGCATACTTGGGCTGGGTGTGATAGGCCACGTAGCCCGTCGCCGTTATCTCGCCGTTCTTGGTGGCGGCCGTTTCGTGGGGCTGCTCCGAGGCAAACGTGATTATCGCGTTGATGGGGCGGTCGGAGGTGATAAACCCTACGATGACCGAGTCGGGCGCCGAGGCAAAGAAGGCCGAGGTGCGCTTGGCATCTCCTGCGGCGGTCACTACGTGCGACGCTACAGCTTTGTCAAGCGAAAGCACGCGCTCCATCTTTGCAGTGGTGGTGTCGGCGTCGAGATATTTAATAAGGTATGTGCCGACGGGCTGATACATTTCCGAGAAGTGTCCCTGAATGGCCTGATTCAGACGGTCGGCCTCGCGGTAGTTTTCTTGCGCGAGGGCTTCGCGGATTCCGGCGAGGTGGGTGTGCGCGCCGGGGGCCACTACCGCAGTGTCGGGCTCGCCGGTCCAGAGTGTGATGTCGTTTATCGACAGTCGGTCTGAGTCGTAAGCGCCATACACCGAGGCTCCTATCGTGCCGTTGCCTATCGGGAGCGATTCTTCGAAAAACTGTGCCGGACGGTCGTAGTGCAGCGTCAGCCCTTCGGCATGGGTTGCGAAAGTGGCCGCTGCGGCCGCAGCAAGGGTGATGATATGTTTCATGGGCGTGAGATTGAGGTCTGAGTTTGGGGTATAGGAGGAGAGAGGTGTCTTGGGTTTGTCAGACGTTGAAGAGGAAGTGCATGATGTCGCCGTCTTCCACGGTGTAGTTCTTGCCTTCGATGGCCATCTTGCCCGCCTCGCGCACGGCGGCTTCCGAGCCGAGTGTCACGTAGTCGTCATATTTGATTACCTCGGCGCGGATAAAGCCTTTTTCGAAGTCGGTGTGTATCACGCCCGCACACTGGGGTGCTTTCCAGCCCCGGGTGAAGGTCCACGCTCTCACTTCGTCGGCGCCGGCAGTGAAGAAGGTCTGGAGGTTGAGCAGCGCGTAGGCGGCGCGTATCAGTCGGGCCACTCCCGATTCCTCAAGTCCGATTTCAGCCAGGAATTCCTGACGCTCTTCGTAGGTGTCGAGTTCGGCTATTTCGCTTTCGGTCTGGGCGGCCACTATGAGCAGCTCGGCGTTTTCATCCTTGATGGCCTCGCGGACAGCCTCGACATACTTGTTGCCTTCGACGGCCGACGAGTCGTCGACGTTGCACACGTAGAGCACCGGCTTCGAGGTGAGCAGGAAGAGCTCGCGGGCAAATTTCTGTTCGTCGGGGGTGTCGAGCGTGACGGTGCGCGCCGGTTTGCCCTGGATGAGTGCGTCGTGAAATTTCTTCAGCACTTCATACTGCATCTTGGCCGTCTTGTCGCCGCCTGTCTGCGCTTGCTTCTGGGTGCGCGCCATGCGGCCTTCGATGGTTTCGAGGTCTTTGAGCTGAAGCTCGTAGTCTATGATTTCCTTGTCGCGCACGGGGTCGACGGTGTTATGCACGTGGGTCACGTTGTCGTCGTCGAAGCAGCGCAGCACGTGGAGTATCGCGTCGGTCTCGCGGATGTTGGCGAGAAATTTATTGCCGAGGCCTTCGCCCTTGCTCGCGCCCTGCACCAATCCCGCGATGTCTACGATTTCCACCGTGGCGGGGACCGTCGAGCGCGGATTGCACATCTCCACCAGTTTGTTGAGACGCGCGTCGGGCACCGTGATGACTCCCACGTTGGGCTCGATGGTGCAGAAGGGGAAGTTGGCCGACTGGGCCTTTGCGTTGCTGAGACAGTTGAAGAGGGTCGACTTGCCTACGTTGGGCAGTCCGACTATGCCGCATTGAAGTGCCATGTATATCTATCTTTTATTTTTTTCTGTGGTTAAAAAAAACTTTTGCAAAGGTAACACTTTTTTATGAGAAATCAGTGCGATTACGCCAAGTCATTCATCGAAGGATGGAGCAACACGGCCAAAAGTCGCGCCAACGATGCCTCTGAAGCCCGGGGCAGCGGGTCGGGCAGGGCGGCCACGCGGAGTGTTGTTGGGTCGGGCAAACTCTCTCCCGGCAGGAGCGCCACGGCGTCGCAGCGCGCTAGCGCGGCTTCGAAGGCGTCCTCGGGTGTGAGGCGGCCGGCGATAGGGTAGAAGCGCGCTCCAAGTCGCTGCCCGAGTTTCGTCGCCTCGGCCGACGGCCGCCCCGAGAAGTCTACATCCACCCCCGCCTCGCGCAACACCGCTATCAGTTCGCGCCCGAGTGTCGTGTCGGCTCCTCCCGGCACGTAGACGCGCATCTTCGGATACTCAAACGTCAGTCCTCCCGACGCTCCGCGCGCGGCTCCACCCCTCGCGGCGGGTGTGCGCTTCGCCGTCCCCGCGGCCATGCGGGCGCGGTGCTCTTCCATTTTCTTCTCAAGATAGTTGTCGGCCATTGTCAGAAACTTATCGAAATCATTCTTTAAGTAAGTGAGAAAAATAAATGAACAGATAAAAGGAAGTTATTTTTGAGATGATTTGAGATTTGAGAGAAGAAGCATAGCGCGCTATGCGCCTGAACGAAAAGCTCAAAGCATCCAAAAAGAACGAGTTTTACTGTTCAAGAATTTTTCCTTACATATATCGTTTTATTTTTAGAACTTACTTCAGAAACGACTTCATTTGCAATTTTTTGTCAAAATTAGTAATTTTGCCGCCCGAAATCAAGAAACAAGAGATGAAAATTTCACAGCTCCGCGAAAAAATCAAGCCTTGGATGCTTCCGATAGCGATGCTCGGCGGCTTGGTGTGTCACGACTTCATCGAGCGCGTGGCATGGCTCGCTCCCTACCTCATTTTCGTAATGCTCCTCATCACCTACTGCCGCGTCGACCCGAAGGAGTTTCGTGTCACGTCGCTAAGCCGCGGTCTGCTCGCGGTGCAGATTCTCGGCGCCGTGGCGGTCTACCTCGCTTTGCTCCCAGTCGACCCCGCTCTCGCGCAAGGCACGTTCATTTGTGTGTTTTGTCCCACGGCCACTGCCGCCCCGGTCATCACCGGCATGCTCGGCGGTTCGGTGGCTCGCCTCGCCACGTTCTCCATCATTTCCAACATGACCGTCGCCATCCTCGCCCCTGTCATGTTCAGCCTCATGGGCACCGAGGCCGAAATCGGGTTCGTCGACTCGGTCGCGCTCATTGCCACTAAGGTTGTCCCCCTCCTCGTCCTCCCGCTCCTCGCCGCCTTCCTGCTCCGTCGTTTCGTGCCTAAGGCCCACGAGGCCATCGCCACACGTCAGACGTGGTCGTTCTACATCTGGGCCGTCTCGCTCTTCATCGTCGTCGGGCGCGCGGTCAGCTTTGTCATGAGCGAGCCGCCTGCCATGGTGCCCACCATGCTTTGGCTCGCTCTCCTCTCCGGCGTCGTCTGCTGCGCCCAGTTCTATGTCGGTCGCAAAATCGGCGCCCGCGCCGGCGACAAAATCGCGGGCGCCCAGGGCCTCGGGCAGAAAAACACCGTTCTCGCCATATGGATGGCTCTCACCTACCTCAATCCCGTCGCTTCCGTGGCCCCCGCGGCCTACGTCGCATGGCAGAACACCATCAACTCTATCCAGCTCTACCTCAAACGCAAACGCTGACCGGCACGTCTGAAAATTTTCCTCCGCCCTGACGAACTAAAACAGAGATTTGCGCGTTAAACTAATAACATATTTTTAGTTAAAAATTTCACCCGCAAGCGCTATGTCTGCTCAACCCGCCATCTTTGAGATGCTTCGCTCTCTGCCCATGTTCAACGGCATCTCCCTCTCCGACCTTCAACAGTTGGTAGGCGAAATCCCCTTCCACTTCGAAAAATTTGCTTCCGGCGAACTCATCATCGAGGCGCGTCAGACCAACGACCTCCTGCGCTTCATCCTCTCCGGCCGTGCCAAAGCCATCATCCGCAACCCCACCGACCGCCTCCGCCTCTCCTACATCCTCGAAGGCCCCTCGGTCATTGCCCCAGACTTCGTCTTCGGGCGCAACACCCATGTGCCGATGCGCGTCGAAGCCGAGACCGAAGTCTCCGTGGTATCCATCACCAAGGCCGACCTCCTCCACCTCCTCACCCACTCCGAAATCTTCCTCTTCAACTATCTCAACATCATCTCGGCCTACGCTCAGAAAGGCATCGACGGCGTAATCTCACTCACCGGCGGCCAACTCGAAGAGCGCATCGCCTTCTGGATTATAGCCCTCACCCCCGTCGACGCCAAGGAAATCGAACTCCAGTCGAAACACCGCGACCTCTACACCCTCTTCGGCGTGCAGCGTTCATCGTTCATCTCCACCCTCGACACCCTCAAACTCCACGGCCTCATCGACTACGACGGCCGCGGCATCCGCGTCATCGACCGCAAAGGCCTCCGCGACCTCCTCCTCTCCGCCTCCTGGTCAACCCACGAAGACGACCCCCTCCTCCCCTGATTTCTACATTATTAAATATTTTAGCGGTGACGTGGCGTGTGCCATGTCACCGCTTCGTTTTTCCGAAGGGTAATTAGTTTTCCCGCTGGGCGCGTGGCCTCTTGATGTCTTAACGCCCCGGCCGCTGTCTATGTTTGACCGATGAGGCGGCAATGATACTTTTTTATCAGATTATCGCCGATTTCGACGAATGGTTTTGAAAATGCACCCCGGTTTACTATCTTTGTAGTCATTACTTACACCCGACAAAACTTTTACCCGACAAAATCCTATAACCTATGAAAATTCAGATATTCACCCTCTCGCTCCTGTGTGCGTCGGCTCTCGGCGCTTCGGGCGAAGTGTTAGACATCTCTACGCACTCCACCTCGCTCGTGCTCAACGCCGTCGAAGGAAGTCCGCTCAAAATCGTCTACTACGGCGAGCGCCTCGCTCCCGCCGACCTCGATGCCATCCACGAAGCCACCGGGATGTGGCAGGATGCCTACCCCGCCTATGGCTACAATCCTAAGGCCGAGGCGGCTCTCTCGGTGACACATTCCGACGGCTACATGGCCACCGACCTTGCCGTCAGCCACACCGCGCGAACTTCGCGCCCCGACGGCTCGACGCTCACCACCGTCACCATGACCGACCGCAACTATCCCTTCACCGTCGACCTCTTCTATCTAACCCGCCCCGGAAGCGATGTCATCGAGACCTGGACCGCCATAACCTCCGACGAGAAGAAGCCCGTCACACTCAACCGCTTCATGTCGGGCTATCTCCCCGTGCGTCAGGGCGATGTCTGGCTCTCGTCGCTCTACGGCTCATGGGCCAACGAAACGCAACTCACCGAGGAGCCGTTGCCCCACGGCGTCAGAATGATTAAAAATAAAGACGGCGTGCGAAATTCCCACACCGCCCATGCAGAAGTGATGCTCTCGCTCGACGGTCGCCCCTCCGAGACCTCAGGGCGCACCATCGGCGCTGCGCTCTGCTATCCCGGCAACTACAAAATCTTCATCGACACCGACGACGGCGACTACCACCACCTCTTCGCCGGCATCAACGAAGAAAATTCCGCCTATCAGCTCAAGAAGGGCGAGACGTTCACCACCCCCGTGCTCGCCTTCACCTACTCGCCCGACGGCCTCGGTGGCGTGAGCCGAAACTTCCATTCGTGGGGCCGCAAGTATCAGCTCCACAACGGCACCGCCTCCCGCCCCGTGCTGCTCAACTCGTGGGAGGGCTGCTACTTCGACATCAACGAGCCCACCATGGCAGGCATGATGGCCGACATCGCCGAAATGGGTGGCGAACTCTTCGTCATGGACGACGGATGGTTTGGCGACAAGTATCCCCGCAACGTCGACAATTCCTCGCTGGGCGACTGGGTGGTAGACACCCGCAAACTCCCTCACGGCATCAACGGTCTGCTCGACACCGCCGACAGCATCGGTGTGAAATTCGGCATTTGGATTGAACCCGAGATGACCAACACCGCCTCCGAACTCTTCGAAGCACATCCCGACTGGGTCATCAAAGCCCCCGCACTCGACAATCGCGGCTCGCGCGGCTCGACGCAGCTCGTGCTCGACATGGCCAACCCCGCCGTGCAGGATTTCGTCTTCAACATTGTCGACACCCTCCTCACATCCTACCCCCGCATTGCCTACATCAAATGGGATGCCAACGACCCCGTCAACAACGCCGGCTCGCAGTATCTCACCTCCGACCGTCAGAGCCACCTCTACATCGACTATCACAAAGGACTCCTCGCCACTCTTGAGCGCATACGTGCCGCCCACCCCGACGTAATCATCCAAGCCTGCGCCAGCGGCGGCGGCCGTGCCAACTGGGGTCTGATGCCCTACTTCGACGAATTCTGGACCTCCGACAACAACGACGCCCTCCAGCGCATCTACATGCAGTGGGGCACGAGCTACTTCTTCCCCGCCGTTGCCATGGGAAGCCACATCTCTGCCTCACCCAACCATCAGACTTTCCGCCGCATACCTGCCAAATTCCGTGCCGACGTAGCTATGAGCGGTCGCCTCGGCCTCGAAATGCAGCCAAAAAACATGACCGACGACGAACGCCGCGTAGTGCGCCGCGCCATCGAAGATTACAAGAAAGTGCGACACATCATTCAGCAGGGCGACCTCTACCGACTCCTCTCGCCCTTCGACCGCAAAGGCGTGGCCTCGCTCATGTATGTCACCCCCGAAAAAGATGACGCCGTATTCTTCTGGTGGAAAACCGAAACCTTCATGAACCAGCAGCTCCCCCGCGTCACCCTTGACGGCCTCGACCCCGACCGTCTCTACACCGTCACCGAACTCAACCCCATCGACCGCCGTCCCCTCGCCGTCGAGGGCAAAACCTACTCCGGTCGCTACCTCATGGCCAACGGTCTCCCCATCCCCAACACCCACGACGTCGAATATCACCAGAACACCGACTACGCCTCGCGCGTAATACGCCTGACGGCGAAGGAATAATGATAATTCAAATTGTCAAGATGTCAAATTGTCAATTTGACATCTTGACAATTTGACATCTTGACAAAATGACAATTTAACCATCCCAAAAATCATCATGATAAAATTCAATTCGGCGCCGTCCTATTTCTGGCTGAACGCCTGGGTGTTGGCCAATATCATAGAGCTATCCACCCAGCACTTCTGCGACAGGTTTGTCGACTACAAGATTGACCCGGGACACCGCCTGTACGACCAAATGACTCAGGCAGCCCGTTCCATACGCGCCAATATCGCTGAAGGTTCCGGACGTCACGAAACCTCGCTCGAAACCGAGATGCGTCTTACGGATGTGGCCCGAGCAAGCAGCCACGAATTGATGGGCGACTATTTGAATTTTATGATGCGCCATTCTTTGACGGCCTGGAACTCCGACGACAACCGCTTCCTCAGCGTCATCAACCTGCGTCTTGACAACCCGGAGTATGGCAACAATTTCATTTCCGATGCTATGAGTCACATTTCGAGGCAGTTGTCACGGTTTGATTGCTTTTTGAAGCATGGAAGCGCCTCCGACGCTGCCAACTGTATGGTGGTGTTGTGCTTAAAAATCAATTCGATGCTCACCTCCATGCTCCTGACTCAACTCAGTGATTTCAAGCAGCAGGGAGGATTTGCCGAAAATCTCACGCAAGAGCGCATTGAAGCGCGTCGCGAAGTCGCTGCGTCCTCCGGGGCGCCGGCGTGCCCCAAATGCGGTCGCCCAATGCTCAGGCGGATGCAGAAGAAAGGGCAGATGCAAGGACGGGAGTTCTGGGGATGCAGCGACTATCCGAATTGCAACGGCCTGCGAAACATCGACGACAATCAGGCTTAATCGGGCTAAATCGGGATTAATCAAGAATTATCGAGATTAATCCCGATTCATCTCGACAAACTCTCCTCAAAACTTTACGAGTTAAAGATTTTTTGCTAACTTTGCACTCGCCGCAAGGCCTTTCCCCCCTACTCAATTTAAAACCAACGAAAAAACATGAAGAAATATACCGTCGCTGTGGCCGGCACAGGCTATGTCGGACTGAGCATCGCCACTCTTCTGGCTCAACACAACAAGGTGATAGCCGTTGACGTAGTGCCCGAAAAAGTCGAAAAAATCAATCATCGCGAGTCGCCCATCCAGGATGAGTATATCGAAAAGTATCTGGCTGAGAACCCCCTCGACCTCACCGCGACGCTCGACGGACGCGCCGCCTACGCCGAGGCCGATTTTGTGGTGATTGCCGCCCCGACCAACTACGACCCGCAGACCAACTACTTCGACACCCACCACATCGAAGATGTCATCGACCTCGTGCTCGAAGTCAATCCCCGCGCCGTGATGGTCATCAAATCCACCATCCCCGTGGGCTACTGCCGCAGCCTCTACGTCAAGTATGCCGCGAAGGGCGTCAAGGAGTTCAACCTCATGTTCTTCCCCGAATTCCTCCGCGAGAGCAAAGCCCTCTACGACAACCTCTTCCCCTCGCGTATCATCGCCGGTGTGCCCAAAATCATCGACAAGCCCGAGTTTGCCGACGAAAACGCCGCCATTCTCGCCGTCACCGACATCGCCCGCATGGACGAGGCCGCCCACACCTTTGCCGCACTCCTTCAGCAGGGTGCCGAGAAGAAGGATATCCCCACACTCTACATGGGCATGAAAGAGGCTGAAGCCGTGAAACTCTTCGCCAACACCTACCTCGCACTGCGCGTGAGCTACTTCAACGAACTCGACACCTATGCCGAGGTGAAGGGCCTCGACGCTCAGGCCATCATCGAAGGCGTAGGCCTCGACCCCCGCATCGGCACACACTACAACAACCCCTCGTTCGGCTACGGCGGCTACTGTCTGCCCAAAGACACCAAGCAGCTCCTCGCCAACTACGCCCACGTGCCCCAGAACATGATGAGCGCCATCGTCGAGAGCAACCGCACCCGCAAGGATTTCATTGCCGACCAAGTGCTCCGCCTGGCCGGTTGGTATGACTACACCCGCGCCAACGACTACGGACAGCTCAGCGAAGCCGAACCCTGCGTCATCGGTGTCTATCGCCTCACGATGAAATCAAATTCCGACAACTTCCGCCAGTCGTCGATTCAGGGCGTAATGAAGCGCATCAAGGCCAAAGGTGCCCGCGTCATCATCTACGAACCCACCCTTGAAGACGGCACCACATTCTTCGGCTCAGAAGTGGTCAACGACCTCGCGCGTTTCAAGGCCCTCTCACATGCCATCGTGGCCAACCGCTACGATGCCGTGCTCGACGACGTAGCCTCCAAGGTCTACACCCGCGACATCTTCCGCCGCGACTAACCACCCCGTCTCCCCCTCACACCGCCATCTCCACAAGGATGCTTTGCCGTGGTTTGGCAACCACGACGACTGAGCATTTCATCTGACGCACGAACGCCACAGCTTCTTTGGAGGCTGTGGCGTTTGTGCGTCAAGGAGGGGAGGAGTGAGAAGGGAGTAGGGGGAGGTTGGGCGCGACTTGGCCCGTATTTGTCCCGGTATAAAATAAAATTGCCTACAAGTCGTTGACTTGTAGGCAATTAACATTTGCATGTCGGGGTGAGAAGACTCGAACTTCCGACCTCCACGTCCCGAACGTGGCGCGCTGCCAACTGTGCTACACCCCGATTGGCAATGCGGCGAGCGACCCGAGGGTCGACGTCGTCGATGTTTTCGTGGCGCAAAGGTAGAAAGTTTTTGTGAAGTTTCCAAATTTTTTTAGTAATTTTGCACTATGAAATTCGCATAACGCGATTTCGGGTATAAAAAATCGATTCATCTACCGTAAATTTCTATCCCCTCATGGAAGAGTTAGCCACGAAATATGACCCTCGTGCCGTCGAGGACAAATGGTATGCCTACTGGTTGGAGCACCGATTGTTTCATTCGGAGCCTGATGCCCGCGAACCGTTTACGATTGTGATACCTCCGCCCAATGTGACGGGTATCCTCCACATGGGCCATATGCTCAACAATACTATTCAGGATATCCTGACCCGCCGCGCGCGTATGCTCGGCAAGAATGCGCTGTGGGTGCCGGGCACAGACCATGCTTCGATTTCTACCGAGGCGAAGGTGGTGGCCAAACTGGCTTCGGAGGGTATCAAGAAGACCGACCTGACCCGCGAGGAGTATCTGGTGCACGCCTGGGACTGGACTCACAAGTATGGCGGCATCATTCTCGAGCAGCTCAAGAAGCTGGGCGCGTCGTGCGACTGGGAGCGCACTGCCTTTACGATGGACGACATCCGCTCGCGTTCGGTGACGAAGGTGTTTGTCGACCTCTATCGCAAGGGTCTTATCTATAAAGGTAAGCGCATGGTCAACTGGGACCCCAAGGCGCAGACGGCTCTGTCGGATGCCGAGGTGGTCTACAAGGACGAGCACAGCAAGCTCTACTATCTGCGCTACAAGGTGGTGGACGAGGACAGCTATGCCATCGTGGCCACGACCCGTCCCGAGACCATCATGGGCGACACGGCGATGTGCATCAATCCCGAAGACCCGAAAAACCAGCATCTGCGCGGCAAGAGGGTAGTGGTGCCCTTGGTGGGCAGGGAAATCCCCGTCATCGAAGACACCTACGTCGACATCGAGTTTGGCACCGGTTGTCTGAAGGTGACTCCGGCCCACGACATGAACGACTACATGCTCGGCCAGAAGCACGGACTCGAGACGATAGACATTTTCAACGACGACGCCACGGTGAGCGAAGCTGCCGGAATGTATGTAGGCATGGACCGTTTCGCCGTGCGCGAGCAGATTGCCAAAGACCTTGCCGAAGCAGGACTCATCGAGAAAATCGAAGAGTATGAAAACAAGGTGGGCTATTCGGAGCGCAATCAGGACACCGTCACCGAGCCCCGTCTTTCCGACCAGTGGTTTGTCAAGATGACCGGCATGGCCAAGCCCGCGCTTGCCGCCGTCGAGGAGGGCGTAATCAAATTCGTGCCCGAAAAGTTCAAGACCACCTACCGCCATTGGCTCACCGATATCCGCGATTGGTGTATCTCGCGCCAGCTCTGGTGGGGACATCAGATTCCGGCGTGGTATCTGCCCGACGGACGTTTCGTAGTGGCCGAGAGCGATGAGGAAGCCCTCGCGCTGGCCCTCGAACTCGACCCCGCGCTGAGCGCCGCCGACCTGACCCGCGACCCCGACTGCCTCGACACATGGTTTTCGTCGTGGCTCTGGCCCATCTCGCTATTCAACGGCATCCTCGAGCCGGGCAACCGCGAAATAGAATACTACTATCCTACGGCCGACCTCGTGACCGGCCCCGACATCATCTTCTTCTGGGTGGCCCGCATGGTGATGGCCGGATATGAATTCATGGGCAAGCAGCCCTTCAACAACGTCTACTTCACCGGCATCGTGCGCGACGAAATCGGCCGCAAGATGTCGAAGCAGCTCGGCAACTCGCCCGACCCCCTCGACCTGATAGCCGAGTATGGCGCCGACGGCGTGCGCATGGGCATCATGCTTTCGGCTCCCGCCGGCAACGACATCTTCTTCGACAAGAAGCTCTGTGAGAACGGCCGCAACTTCTGCAACAAAATCTGGAATGCGTTCCGTCTGGTGAAGGGCTGGGAAGTAGACGACACCCTGCCGCAGCCTGAAGCCGCCGCCACGGCCGGCCGCTGGTTTGAGGCCAAGCTCTCGGAGGCTGTAGAGGAAATCAACGACTCGTTTGACAAATTCCGCATCTCGGAGGCACTTATGGCCGTCTACCGTCTGTTCCGCGACGAATTCTCGTCGTGGTATCTCGAAATGGTGAAGCCCGACTATCAGAAGCCTGTCGACCGCGCCACCTACGAAGCCACCATCGGCTACTTCGACTCGCTGCTGCGTCTGCTCCATCCCTTCATGCCCTTCATCACCGAAGAGCTTTGGCAGCACATCGGCACCCGCCGCCCCGGCGAATCAATCATGTATGCCGCCATGCCCGAAGCGAAGAGCGCCGACGCCGGTCTCACGGCAGCCATGGAGCAGGCCAAAGAGATAATCAACGGCGTGCGCGGCGTGCGTGCGGCCCGCAACATCCCTCCCCGCGAGAAGCTCGAACTGCGTTCGATAGGCGCCGACGACTTCGTGGCGCTCCCCTCGATTGTGGCGAAGCTCGCCAACCTCAGCGACGTGGTGAAAGCCGAGGCCTCCGACCCCGCGGCCGCCTCGTTCCTCGTTGGCACACGCGAATTTAACGTGCCCCTGCTCGACAGCATCGACGTAGAGGCCGAGAAGGCCAAGCTCGCCAAGGATATCGCCTACTATGAAGGTTTCCGCAAATCGGTAGAGAAGAAGCTTTCAAACGAGCGCTTCGTGGCCAACGCCCCGGCGCAGGTGGTAGAGGCCGAGCGCAAGAAGCTGGCCGATGCCGACACCAAGCTCGCCACACTGCGCGCAGCCCTCGAAGCCCTGACGAAGTAACCCCGGACCGCGGCAAGACAGCAAGACGACATGACAACAGCAACGATTATCTTCATCGGCGTGCTCGCGCTGGCGGCATTGTGGGGCTTCCACAAAGGCATCGTAGGTCAGGTGGGCGCAATAGCCGGATTGTTTATCGGCGTGATAGCCTGCCGTCTGCTGGGCCCGGCCGTGATGCAGTATTTTCCGATTGAAGATGTGACGGAGTCGTTTCCCCGTCACTACCTTCAATTGATGGCTGTCTATGCGGGCATCTACATCGGCTCCTACCTCGTTGTGACTGTGGCCACCAAGTTGCTGCGGTTCGTGGTGAAAAAGCTTTCGCTCGGGCTGCTCGACTCGCTCGCCGGCGCCGTCGTGGGTATAGCCGTGTGGGGCGTACCGCTGAGTCTCGCGCTCAATCTGGGCGCGCTGCTCTGGCCGGGACACGCATTGTTTGACGGCAGCAACGCCGTGGTCGAGGCAGTCAGAGCCTTCGCCCCGTGGCTATTCGGATTAATCTCTCCCTCAAAATAACACAAACATGAACACCGATATTACGACACCCGAAGAAGAAGCAAAAGGAAAGCGGGCACAGGAGGAAAGCAGCGAGCAAATCCTCGACCGCGCCACTTCGGAGGGCTACAAATATGGTTTTACGTCGGACATCGACACCGACATCATCCCCCGCGGACTCAACGAGGAGGTGGTGAGACTCATCTCGCGCAAGAAGAACGAGCCCGAGTGGCTCCTCGACTTCCGTCTGAAAGCCTTCCACCACTGGCAAACCCTCGAAATGCCCCGCTGGGCACACCTCGACATACCCGAGATTGACTTTCAGGCCATCAGCTACTATGCCGAACCGGTGAGAAAGAAAGCACCCGGCAGCCTCGACGAAGTAGACCCCGAACTGATTGAGACCTTCAACAAACTCGGCATACCCCTCGAAGAGCAGAAAGTGCTTTCGGGCATGGCCGTCGACGCCGTGATGGACTCGGTCAGCGTCAAGACCACTCACCGCGAGAAACTCGCCGAGAAGGGTATCATCTTCTGCTCGATTTCTGAAGCGGTGAAAGACTATCCCGACCTGGTGAAAAAGTATCTCGGCTCCGTTGTGAGCTACCGCGACAACTTCTTCGCGGCGCTCAACTCGGCCGTGTTCTCCGACGGCTCGTTTGTCTACATCCCCAAGGGCGTGAGGTGTCCGATGGAGCTGTCGACCTACTTCCGCATCAACGCCTCCGGCACGGGACAGTTCGAGCGCACGCTCATCGTGGCCGACGACGACTCCTACGTCAGCTATCTCGAAGGCTGCACCGCCCCGCAGCGCGACGAAAACCAGCTGCACGCCGCCATCGTGGAAATCGTGGTCGAAGAGCGCGCCGAAGTGAAATACTCTACCGTGCAGAACTGGTATGCCGGCGATGCCGAAGGCAAAGGCGGCGTCTACAACCTCGTCACCAAGCGCGGCCTCTGCCGCGGCGACCACAGCAAACTGTCGTGGACGCAGGTGGAGACCGGCTCGGCCATCACGTGGAAGTATCCGTCGTGTGTGCTTCAGGGCGAAGGGTCGCGAGGCGAGTTCTATTCGGTGGCCGTCACCCGCCACTACCAGCAGGCCGACACCGGCACGAAAATGATACACCTCGGCAAGAACAGCTCGTCGACCATCGTGTCGAAAGGCATCTCGGCCGGACACTCGCAAAACTCCTACCGCGGCCTGGTGCGCGTGGCGCCCAACGCGACAGGTTGCCGCAACTACACGCAGTGCGACTCGCTGCTGATGGGGCCGGACTGCGGCGCCCACACGTTCCCCTACGTCGACATCCTCAACGACACCGCCGTGGTGGAACACGAAGCGACGACATCGAAAATCTCTGAAGACCAGCTCTTCTACTGCCAGCAGCGCGGCATCCCCACCGAGGAAGCCATCGCGCTAATAGTCAACGGCTACGCCCGCGAGGTGATGAACAAGCTGCCGATGGAGTTTGCCGTCGAGGCGCAGAAACTTCTTCAAATCACGCTCGAAGGCTCGGTGGGCTGACCCGCCGGGAGCGTCAAAAAAGTTGTATTAGTAATGGAAACCCCTGACAGCCCGAAAGCATTGCGTCCGGCGCTCTACCTGCTGCCGTCGACCATGAGCGACGCGCCGGTGAGCGACGTGCTGCCCGCACGCAACATCGAAGTGATGCGGCAGATTCGCCACTTCGTGGTGGAAAACGTGCGCACGGCGCGGCGATTTCTCAAACGCGCCGACCGCAGCATCTGCATCGACGAGCTGAGCTTCACCGAACTCAACGAGCACACCCCTGCCTCGGAGGTGGAGGCGATGCTTGCCCCCCTGCTCGAAGGCCATCCCGTCGGGGTGATAAGCGAAGCGGGTTGCCCCGCCGTGGCCGACCCCGGAGCCGACCTCGTGGCCGCCGCCCAGCGCCGCGGGCTCGAAGTGGTGCCCATGGTGGGCCCGTCGAGCATCCTCATGGCCTTGATGGGCTCGGGGTTCAACGGACAGCAGTTTGCCTTCGCGGGCTACCTGCCCTACGAAAGCAAAGCGCGCGCCGCGCGTCTGCGCGAGATGACGCGCCGCATAGCCCACGACGACCAGACGCAAATCTTCATCGAGACGCCCTATCGCAACAACAAACTGATAGCCGAACTGGCGTCGACACTCCCGGGTGAACTGCGCCTGTGCGTGGCCTGCGACATCACCGGCCCCGGGCAGACCATCGTGACACGCAAGCTGAGCGAATGGCGCCGCGTCAAGCCCGACTACGACAAGCGCCCCACAATCTTCCTGCTCTATCGCTGACAATCAAAATCTCCAGACACAACACAGAAATGGCACGCCGCATCACCCACCGTCCCGGACGTCAACAGAGTCTGTTTGACACGCTCAACGATTTTGAAGAGCGCATTGACGCAGGGTTTGACTTCATCCCCGACGAGGAGATGAAGCGGATAGCCGCGCGCCACCGCGAGGAGACCGAAAAGACGCGCCTGCTCGAGCAACTGCCCGAACAGACCGACCGCAAGGGCATCTTCTTCATGGCCATCGGGAGCGGCAGCGCGGGCAATTGCAGCTACGTCGGCGACGGCGAGACCGGATTTCTGATAGACGCCGGCAGCGACGTCAACACCATCCGCACCGCCCTCGAAGCCAACGGCATCAATCCCAAGAAACTGGCCGGCATACTCCTGACCCACGACCACCACGACCACATAGCGTCGGCCTACACCCTGCTGCGCGGCAATCACGACATGAAGCTCTATTGCACCCCGCGTGTGCTCAAAGGCATCATGCGCCGCCACAACGTGTCGCGCCGCCTGCAAGACTACCACGAACCGATTTTCAAGGAGCATCCCTTCAGGATAGGCGATTTCGAAATCGTGCCCTTCGAGGTGAGCCACGACGCCAGCGACAACTCCGGCTTCTTCATCACGCTCGGCAACGCGACTTTCTGCATCGCCACCGACCTGGGGTCGATTACGCCGCGTGTCGACCACTACATGCGCCGCGCCCAGTCGATAGTCATCGAGGCCAACTACGACCTGCGCATGCTCGTCACCGGGCGCTATCCCGAATATCTCAAGGCGCGCATCCTGGCCGCCAACGGACATCTCGACAACGACGACACGGCGCGCTTCATCGGCGACATCTACACGCCGCGCCTGCGCCACATTTTCCTGTGCCACCTGAGCCACGACAACAACACGCCCGAGATTGCTGTGGGCAAAGTGGCCGAGGCGCTGACCAACAAGGGGGTGATGGATATCGCCACCGAATTTCGCAAGACCTCGGAGACACCCGCCGAGGTGACCCTCATGGCCCTGCCGCGATTTGACGCGACGCCGCTCGTGCTGCTGTCGGAATCAGCGCCGGCGGGGGACGGCGAGGAGTGAAAGCTCGTAGAGCATGTAGACGGGGAGGAACACCACGATGAGCGTGAGCACGTCGGTGGTCGGGGTAATGACGGCCACCACGATAAGAATGGCCACCACGGCGTGGCGGCGCATCCGGGCGAGCATCGGGCGGTCTACGACGCCGAGTCGCCCCAGAATCCAAAGCACAAGAGGCAATTCGAAACACAATCCCATGCCGAGCGAGAGCGTGAGAAGCGTCGACATGTAGCTCGACAGAGTGATGTAGTTGCCAATCGAGGGGTCTACCTGATAGGTGGCGAGAAAGCGCAGCGTAAGGGGGAAAATGAGAAAGTAGGTGAGGGCCACGCCGGCTGCGAAAAGCAGAAATCCTCCCGTGAGGGCGCGACGCGCCAGCCGAAGCTCGGCGGGGTAGAGCCCCGGAGCCACGAAGCGAAACAATTCGTAAAGTATGTAGGGAGCGGCCACGATTAGCCCGACACACACGGCGGCTTGCAGATGCACCATCAGCTGCGAGGCGAGCTGAGTGTTGATGAGGGTCAGCGCGAACGGCTCGGCGTATCCCCCCGCGAGGGCGGAGAGACGGTCGAAAAGACGGTAGATGACGAAGTCGGGGTGAGACGGAGCGAGGAGCGCGGCAAACAGAGGCCCCTTGGCCGCGAAAGCCGCCACCGACAGAACGGTCACCGCGACGAGACTGCGGATGATTGTGCCGCGGAGCACGTCGAGATGACTCCAGAAATCACCGGTCTCCTGCTCTTTGGCCGGAGTAGCCGGGTCGGCAGGCCGTGACGTATGCCCCGGGGTCTCAGGCATCTTTATCCTCTTTGTCGTTAGAGCGGTCGGCATCGGTGCCGGCATCGTTAAGGCCCTCCTTGAACGAGCGCACACCCTTGCCGAGCCCCTTCATGAGTTCGGGGATTTTCTTGCCTCCGAACAGCAGAAGCACCACGAGAGCTATGATGAGAATCTCGCCCATGCCGAGACCTCCGATGAAAGATAGTATCATGTAAGCTGTTAGTTTTTAAGAATTGATTTGATGAGTGACTTTTTCGCCGTTGAAGGTGTCGGCCACGTAGGGAGGACGGCGCTTGGTCTCGTTGAAGATGCGGCCGATGTATTCGCCGATTATGCCGAGACAGAGCAGCTGGCAGCCTCCGAGGAAGAGGATGACGCAGAGCATTGTGGGATAGCCGCGCACCACTTCGCCGAAGAAAATCGTCTTGGCGAGCACAAACATCAGGTAGCCGAACGCCACGAGCGAGACGATGATGCCGACCACCGAGGCAAACCGCAGCGGGGCGGTGGTGAAGCCGGTGATGCCCTCGATGGCGAGATTGAAAAGACTCCAGAGCGAGAACGACGATTTCCCCCCGGCGCGGTCGTCGCGGTCGAAGAGCAGGGCTTTCTTACGGTAGCCTATCCATGAGAAGAGCCCTTTGGTGTAGCGTTGTGTCTCGCGCAGGTTGCGCATGGTCTCGACGGCGCGGCGGTCGAGCAGGCGGAAGTCGCCCACGTTGCGCAGCACGTTGATGCGCGTCGAGCGTTGCAGCAGATTGTAGTAGGTGAGGGTCAGACGCTTGCGCAGCCACGACTCGCGCCCGCGGGTGCGCCGCTGTCCGTAGACGTCGTCATAGCCCTCCTCCCAAGCCTCAATCATCTGCGGGATGAGGCTTACGGGGTCCTGGAGGTCGGCGTCGATAAACACCACGCAGTCGCCCGAAGCATAGTCCATCCCGGCCAGCATGGCGTTTTCCTTTCCGAAATTGCGCGTGAGGCTCAGCACGCTCACCCGCGGGTCGGTCTCGCGCAGACGGCGTGCCACTCCGAGCGTATCGTCGGGCGACCCGTCGTTGACCACCAGAAACTCCCAGTCGTAACGCCGTCCGTCGGCCTCCATCGAGGCGACGATGTCGGAGAGAGCGCGGTGTAGGGCGGGCAGGTTGGCTGCCTCGTGGTAGGCGGGGATGAGGATGGTGATTTTTTTCATGGAGAGTCGGGAGTCAGGTCAGGGGTGATTCGGGAAGCGGCCGGCGCTCGAAAGCGTCGATAAACGAGCCGGGAGTGGCGTTGAAAATCTTCACACCGCGCGCGGCGGCATAGGAGGCTATGACGTGGTAGGCTTTGAAAGCGAGGTGGAAGCTGAGCATCATGTCGTGGAGGCGCACGTCGCGATAGACGGCGCTGACGCGCTCGCGCTCCTCCTTGTTGTCGTCGTAGAAGTGAGGCTGCACGGTCTGCACGATGTTGTCGTCGGAGACACTGAGGGTGCGTGTCCACGAATGGTCGGCGCCGACGAGGTAGATGGTCTCGTAGCCCAGGGCGATGCCTGTCATTATGGCCGGGATGAGCACGTTGCGTGGCGAGGGCATTCCGAGGCCGCGGCTGAAGGCTGCGTGGCGGAAGGAGCGCCATCCGTCGATACCCACGGGGTTGAAGCGCGCCGTCTTGACCAGGGGGTTGGTGAGCCCGAGGCGCGAGGCGTCCCATCGCGCGGGGATGAAGAGCGTCATGGGCCGCGAGGTGAGGCGGTCGATGCGCTCGAAGAGACGCACCACGTTGGGGTCGGCCGACGAGCGGCCCGCTTCGAAGTGGGGGTCGGCCAAAAGGTAATAGTCGGGCGCGAGACTTTCATACTCCGGAGCGTTGGCCGCGAAGTTGACTGCCAGGGTGTCGACGCCGGCGAGCATCGTGTCTCTCCGGGCTATGACGTCGGCCAGCGAGGGGCCGTTGCCCATCACCACGAGCGAGCGTCCGCCCCGGTCGGCACGTGCCGATGCCGTGTGGCGGCTCAGAAGCGCCATCTTTATGACACTTTTGAGCGTTGAGGCGGCGAGCGATGCGCCCTCGGCTATGCGTTCGGCTATTGTTGACATTTTGACGTTCGGCTTGGAAGGTGGGGTGAGAGGTCCTGCGCAGGGCTGCGGGTGCGCGGTCGGGGGAACTCGCGCGGGGTGCAGGCGCCCGTGCGCCCGCCCGGCAGGGTTAAATTCGAACAAAGTTACATTTTTTTTCGGTCTATTCCTAAAATTGGGCGCGAAAAAATTGCACCGTTCACACTTTTATGTTAATTTTGGCGTTAAATGTTAAAGAGCCTATTAAAAACTTGTGAAAATTTTTTCACATTTTTTCAACAAAATCGGCTCTGAAGTGTTAAAGAGGTATGTCGGAGAGGCATCCCCGCCCCCTCGCGGCACGCAAAGAAAACATCTGTCCACAAGAAATGAAAAAGTCTACCATCTGGCTTCTTACGATAATCATGGCCCTGGCGTTCACGGGGTTGCTCTATATACAGATAATGTATATGAGTGAGATGAAACGTACGCGCGACGACCAGTTTGAAGAGGGCGTGAAACGCTCGCTATACGCTGTCACCCAGCGCCTTGAGCAAGACGAGACGCGCCACTTCCTCGAGGAAGACCTCGCCACGATGCAGACGCAGTTTTATCCGCGCACCAATCGCGACGGCACCGTAGGGTTCAACTACAAGGTGCGCACTCCCGAGGGAGGCGATTTCGACCTGACGTTTAATTCTACCGACCGCCGCAACCACTCGCAGTCGCTGCGCGAGGTGATGCGCGGAAAGTATCTCTATCAGAAAGGTCTGCTCGACGAGGTGATACTCTCCATCATCAATCAGTCGTCAAACCGCCCCATCACCGAGCGCGCCGACTCGGCCGACGTGGAAAACTATCTGCGTTCGGAGCTTCAGAACAACGGCCTCGACCTGCCTTTCCGTTGGGCGGTGGTCAATCGCGCCGGCGCCCTGATGTTTCATTCGGCCGGCTACGCCCCGACGCCCGGCGAAAACAAGTCGATGTTTGTGCAGACGCTCTTCCCCAACGACCCACGCAACAAGATGTATTATCTGAAGGTCTACTTCCCGACCCGCAACAAATACATCCTCGACTCGGTGAAGTTTATGATACCCTCGTTTGTCTTCACCTTCTTCCTGCTGCTGACGTTTGTCGTCACCATCATACTCGCGTTCCGCCAGAAGCGGCTCACCGAGATGAAGAACGACTTCATCAACAACATGACCCACGAGTTTAAGACACCCATCTCGACCATCTCGCTGGCGGCTCAGATGCTCAACGATTCGTCGGTGCTCAAAAGCCCCACGATGCTCTCGCACATTTCCACCGTCATCAACGACGAGACCAAACGCCTGCGCTTTCAGGTGGAGAAGGTGCTTCAGATGTCGATGTTCGACCGCCAGAAAGCCACGCTCCGCATGCAGGAGGTGGATGCCAACAGCGTCATCGACAACATCGCCTCTACCTTCAAGCTCAAGGTCGAGAAGTATGGCGGCCGCATCGAGACACGCCTCGACGCCGAGGACGCCACGGTCAACGTCGACGAAATGCACTTCACCAACGTCATCTACAATCTGCTCGACAACGCCGTGAAGTATCGCCGCGAGGAAGAACCGCTGCGACTCACCATCACGACACGCGACATCTCTGACAAGCGTCTCGAAATAGTCATTGCCGACAACGGCATAGGCATGCGCAAGGAAGACCTCAAGAAAATCTTCGAGAAATTCTATCGCGTCTCTACCGGAAACCGTCACGACGTCAAGGGCTTCGGCCTCGGTCTGGCCTACGTCAAGAAAATCCTTCTCGACATGGACGGCGAAATCAGCGTGGACAGTCAGGTGGGCGAAGGCTCGCAATTCATCATCAGGCTGCGCCTCGCTTCGTGACCGACCCGCCCCCCTCTCCTCAACGACAAAATCTCTCTCATTTTCCAACTATACAGCAAACTCAAAACACTCTCTATTATGGAAGAACGACTCAGAATACTCCTTTGCGAGGACGACGAAAACCTCGGTATGCTCCTTCGCGAATACCTTCAGGCCAAGGGCTTCAACGCCGACCTCTATCCCGACGGCGACAGCGGCTACAAAGCTTTCCTGAAAGGCAAGTACGACCTTTGCGTGCTCGACGTGATGATGCCCAAGAAAGACGGTTTCGCGCTGGCTCAGGAAATCCGCACCGTCAACGCCGAGACCCCCATCATCTTCCTCACGGCGAAATCTATGAAGGAGGACATCCTCGAAGGCTTCAAAATCGGTGCCGACGACTATCTCACCAAGCCTTTCTCGATGGAGGAGCTCGTGTTTCGCATCGAGGCTATCCTGCGCCGCGTAAAGGGCAAGAAGGGCAAGGAGGTCACCATGTACAAGATTGGCCGTTTCACGTTTGACACTCAGAAGCAGGTGCTCATCATTGGCGACAAGGTGACAAAACTCACCACCAAGGAGAGCGAACTCCTCTCGCTGCTCTGCGCCCACGTCAACGAAATCCTCGAACGCAATTTCGCGCTCAAGACCATCTGGATTGACGACAATTACTTCAACGCCCGCTCGATGGACGTCTACATCACCAAGCTGCGCAAGCACCTCAAGGACGACCCCTCTATCGAAATCATCAACATCCACGGCAAGGGCTACAAGCTCATCGCTCCCGAGGCCGAGACCGTGAAGTAATTTCTGTTACGATACACTAATGCCGGACCGCGCTATTGAAGCACGGCCCGGCATTTTAGTTTTTCACACGTAATGGTGCGAGTGTTGCGGGAGGTTCAGGACTCTTTGCCCTCCGAGCGGGCGCGTCGGCGACGGCGCAGGTGGATGTGCACAAGGTGGCCGGTGCGGTCGAGCATGATGACGGCCGCGAGGATTACCACGGTGGCCCATGTCAGATAGTTGAGCATCTTGACGGGCTGCGGGTCGAGCATTTCGAGCAGTTGGTCGGCGGGGGTGTCGGTCACGGTGCTGTAGGCAATGGAGTTGAGGGTGCGTTTCCACACCACTTCGCCGTCTCTGACGTAGACGAGTGCGCTCGTGCCGCGCGCGAGTTCCTTGATGGTCTTCGGGTCGAGGCGATAGATGGGGTAGTGCGACATCGACACGTCGTGCCATGCGTCGAGGTCGGCGGCGGTGGCGTTTACTCCGGCCAGCATGACGAGTTTGCCGTCGCGTGCCTTGACGAAGTCGTCGAGGTCGTTGAGCAGGTAGGTGGCCGAGAGGTCTACGTCGGCGATGTCGGGCACGGTGACGAGCATCAGGTCGGGGCCTCCGGGCGTCGAGAGCACCTCTTCCGTGAGGTCTTCGCCGGTGTCGGGGTCGGTGATGGTCAGGAGGTCGGCTGAAGCGGAGGCATCGGGGCTGTCGAGGCGGTCGACGAACGTCCATGTCGAGTCGGGCAGATTGTCGAGGGTGAATTGACGTTGCTCGCCGTCGCGCTCGTAGACAAACGTCATCTGCGATGTGGTTTCCTCGGCATCGTCGTCGTCGTCGCTATCGCCGGTGAGCGATGTGCCCGGGGCGAAACGGCGGAAATCTTCGAGCGGCTGGATGTTGTAGCCTATCAGTCCGATGAGCAGGATGTAGAGGGTGAGCACTCCGCCCACTATCCATTGCGCGTAGGTGGTGACGAATGTGGTGACGCGCTTGTTGAAGGGGAGCAGGTAGGCCAGGGCGGCACAGATGACGACGTTTTTGACGAAGGTGGCGGTGTTGGATATCACAAACGCATCGCCGAAGCAACCGCAGTCGGAGACGGGGTTTTCTATGGCGATGTATAGCGAGAGGGGGAGCATCAGCAGCATCAGCAGCGACAGGGCCGTGACGGAGCCGCGGCGGTAGCAGCCGAGCATGAGCAGCGCGCCGCACACAAATTCGTAGCTGCCGAGGAGGAAGGCGCCGACGGTGATGAGCGAGTGGGGGAAGTCATACCAGCCCCACGCGGCGAAGTATTCTTCGATTTTGAATACCGAGCCCCAAGGGTCGACAGCCTTGGCCCACCCTGACAGCACGAATAGCGCGCCCGTGAGCACGCGCAACACTATCGTGAGCCACGGCAGAAAGCATTTCGGTCGTGGTGCAGCGGCTCCGGTCGCGGTGGCGTCGCTTCGCGTCTCCTCGCGTTGCTCCGTAGTGGCGTCAGGCGTTTTTGATGAGTGCAAATCCGGCATAGTTGATTATGTCATAGAGATTGGCGTCGATGCCTTCGCTCACTGAGGTGTGACCCTCGTTTTCCTCAATCTGTTTGATGCGCTGGAGTTTGGTGAGGATGAAGTCGGTATAGGAATTCACCCTCATGCCGCGCCATGCGTCGCCGTAGTCGTGGGTCTTGGCACGCAGCAGTTCGCGCGCACGCCCCATGTAGAGGTCGTAGAGACGCATCGCCTCGGCTGTGTCGAGGTCGGCCTCGTCGGCGTAGGGCAATTCGAGTTGGATGAGGCCGATGATGCCGTAGTTGACGAGTGCCATCCATTCGCCCGTCAGACCTTCATCCACCATCGCCTTGCGGGTTTCTTCGAGGGTGCGGATGCGTTTCGCCTTGATGTAGAGTTGGTCGGTGACCGAACGCGGACGCAGAATGCGCCACGACGCGCCATAGTCTTCGAGTTTCTTCATAAAGATTTCGCGACACGGCGCCACCGCCGCATCAAATTCAGTCACAGTATCAGTCATTGTAGTCATAATGTCAATATCGTGAAGTTAAAAGAATTTCTGTCACACAGCCCCCGTAGGCACGCGGGTAGGCGCCAACCCCCGTGACCATGTGTGTAGGCCGTGCGCCATGTCGACACCCCGCGACCATGTACGGACGTGCCTTTGGCACGTTGAATAGGCCGTGCGCCTCACCGCGTGTCGGTGACACCCTCGCGATGCGTGTGCTGCGGAATTGCGGATTACCCCCGTCGAGGTGCATTGGAAACGTGCCGAAGGCACGTCCGTACATTAACGCAGGGGGCGGCCGTCGCATCGGGTCAAATCCGCCGTGCGGCACACCGCGTCAATCCATCGCCACCATGTATAGGCCGCGCCACCCCCCGCGTCATCCCCCCGCGACCCATGTACGGACGTGCCTTTGGCACGTTGGATAGGCCGTGCGCCTCACCGCGTGTGGGCACAACCCTCGCAATGCGTGTGCTGCGGAATTGTGTATTACCCCCGTCGAGTTGCATTGGAAACGTGCCGAAGGCACGTCCGTACATGGTCGCAGGGGGCTCGGGCGTCGCAACGGAACGCAGCTTGCTGCCCCCGCATCATCATCCGTCCCTCCGTGCTCGCGCGGGTTTTTCCGTCAATTTGTTAGAAATCAGGGACGCATACGTTGAGGAATGCGTCCCTGATTGGAGATTGTCAGTGTGTCGTGGCGCGCTGCATTAGAGGAGCAGGTTTTCTACGCGCTTGAGGTTTTCGCCATCGTCGAGCACATAGTAGATGTTCTTGAGATAGCGGAGGGGGTCGGTCAAATCATTGTCGAGTGCGTAGGCCTTTTCGAGGTAGCCGGCAGCATCCTTGAGCATGGGGCGGAGGGTCTCGAAAGCATACTTGTTGTATTCGGCCTGGCTCATGCTGCCTGCGGCCTGGTCGAGGCGGTCGTACTTCTGGAGGATTGCGCGACCATAGTAGTAGTTGGCGTAGGCATTGTCGGGAGCCATCTCAACAGCCTTCTTGTAGGTGGCAAGCGACTCTTCGGGCTTCTCCTGATTTTCCTGGAGCACACCGAGCGACAGATAGTAAGCGCCATTGGTGGGTTCGGCGGCGATAGCTGCGTTGAGCATGGTCTCAGCCTCGGCAAAGTTCTTCTGGTCGATGTAGCAGTTGACAATGCGCTGGAGGAATGCAGGGTTTGCGGTGCCGAACTTTTCGAGGGCAGCCTGCGAGTAAGCGAGCTTGCGGGCTTCGTCCTGAAGCGAGTAGGCCACGGAGTAGGCGTAGTCGTAGGCCTGCTGGTCGGGATAACCGGCAGCGAGGAGCTGGTCGAACACCTCGGCAGCCTTGTCGAGCTTCTGAGCCTGCCAAGCGGCGAGGGCGCGATAGTATTGCATCTGGCCGATTACAGAGTCGGCGGGCACGGCGGGAGCTGCTTTGCCGAGACGGGGATTGCCGGGAATGGAGACGTAGGCGGTGGCAGCTTCGTAGGCGGGTTCCCACTGCTGCTTTTCCCAGAAGGCATTGAAGGCGTTGATGTAGTCGCCCATGTGACCGGCGAGCTTCTCGGCCACCTTCTTCGAGTTGGGAGTCTTGGTCTTGCCCTTGGCATCGACGATGGTGTCGACGTCGAGAGTCATAAAGGTGTATTTGAAACCGTCGTTGAGGAGCTGACCCATTTCAACACCGTCGACAGCCTGACCGAGGGTCTGGCGTGCATACATGTTGTCGAAAATACGGAAAGCGTTTTCGGCGGGGATGGCGTAGGTCTTCGAGTCCTTGGCCGTTTCGGGGTTGGTAAACGCAGGGGTAATCACGGTGACTGCCTCAGAGAAGGCAGGGTAGGAGTCGGCGCTCTTGAAGGCCTTTTCAGCATCCTTGACAAGGGCTGTCTGAGCAGAGAGGCTGCCGGCTGCAACGAGGCCGAGGGCCATCACGCTGAGCTTTTTCATAGGTAATCTGGATATAGATGTATTGAAATTTCGTGTTGACGAGGCGCGTCCTCGGGGGAGTCGCACCTATTCGACTGCGAATTTACGCAAAAAACTGCAAACTACCGCAATATCGGGAAGAAATTTTTATCTCTTTTCCAAATTTTTTGCATTTCCCCTCCCCGCGCCCCGCTTGTCTTATATCCCCTCCCCGCCTCACATGAGCCAATGCTATTTGCCATGTGCGCAGGAAGGCACGGCTTCAGTCACCCCCCTCTCAGGTAGAGGCATCAAGCCAGAAACGTCCTTCTACTCTCCCGTTTTTTTAAATTACGAAACTTATAAGTTGCAAATTTGGCGATTTTTTTATAACTTTGCTCAAACTTTAAGTGTTATAATTATGGAGTTCGTAAGAATCATTGACGGATATGACCATCTGTGGGCAGTCAAGTCCCCTCACGAAGAGGTAGACGAGCTGACTTTGTTGTTTCGTTCATGGAACAACGGTGAATTTCTATTTGACTTCTTTATGGAGAACTTCGATGATCTTAAAGATTTCTTTCGCATCGAGAGAATCGAAGAGGCCGTCTCCGACACATTTGATGATGCAGACGTATTGCAGGAGCTCATACTTGACTTTCCATACACTGAAAATCTTGATGAGCTTTTTAAACCACTGGGCTTAAACGATAGTCGAACACGTGAATTAAGTCGAGAAAAAGCCAGAAATTGGAATCGAAACCGACATGCAAGTTGGTTGAGGATTTATGCAATCCGTCTTGACCCCAATGTCTATGTTGTCACTGGCGGAGCAATAAAACTGACTCGGACTATGCAGGAGCGTGCTCATACGATGGAGCAGCTTGATAGACTCAACCGATGCAAGGCTTATCTTAAGGCTAATGGTGTATTCGACCGTGACAGCTTTGTTGAACTGATTTAAAAAGAATTTTAATATGGCAAGCAACGCGATAAAGTTTTTGGAGGCGCATCAAAGTGTGACCCCGTCTCGATTTGTAGAAGAGGCCAACCGACGCAAGGAGAATGCAAGTTGGCTGCGTTGGTCTCGTCAACTCGCGGCAATGCTCATGGGCTACATGCAGGAGCATGGTTTGAAACGAGCAGATTTGGCATTGCGTCTTGGGGTAAGTCCGCAGTACGTAAGCAAGCTTCTCTCCGGCACGGAAAACCTGAGTTTCAAGAGTATTGCAAATATTGAGGAGAGACTGGGTATCACGTGCATCTCTATGATGAACGTGTGAAATACGTGCCTTAGGAACTGGGCGTACACATGGAATGAGGGTGTATCATAGTTCACTTTTTGACGATGTCATCCCCGATTGTTACATGTAGCTGTAACTGGGAGAGATTTCTCGATTTCGTGAATTATGATACACCCTCGTCGTAGTATTTCTGACGATGACAAGTCTATCGGGCCAGGTGGGCGGGGCGGAGGATGAACGGG
>JAIDCC010000034.1 GCA_029056055.1 Duncaniella sp. | reverse complement strand
GTGTGACGGAGGGCGGGAGGGGATATTAAACGGCAAACGACCGCGACGGGAGGGCCGGGCGGTCGTGGATGGGGTGTTGGAGGGAGAGGATTACTCGATGTAGCCGAACGATTTGAGCTTGTTCTCGCGGTTGCGCCAGTTGGGTTCAACTTTGACGAAGAGTTCGAGGAATACGTTCTTGCCGAAGAATTTTTCGATGTCCTTGCGGGCTTCGGTGCCGATGCGCTTAATCATCTTGCCCTGATGGCCGATGATGATGCCTTTCTGCGAGTCGCGCTCGACGTAGATGACGGCCATGATGTGGATGGCGGTCTCCTTTTCTTCGAATTTCTCGACGATGACCTCTACCGAATAGGGAATTTCCTTCTCGTAGTTGAGCAGAATCTTCTCGCGGATGATTTCGGTGACGAAGAAACGTGCGGGCTTGTCGGTGAGGGCGTCCTTGCCGAAGTAGGGGGCAGAGACCGGGAGGAGTTCGACAATGCGCGCCATGAGGTTGGTCACGTTGAAGTGTTCCTTAGCCGAGACGGGGAAAATCTGTGCGTTGGGGAGCATCTGCTGCCAACGGGCGGTGAGGGCTTCGAGGTCGGCCTGATTCTTGACGAGGTCGATTTTGTTGATGACGAGGAGCACGGGGATGGTCTCCTTAGCTACCTTAGCGAGATAGTCGGCGTTTTTCGAGGGGTCTTCCACGACGTCGGTGACGTAGACGAGGATGTCGGCATCCTTGAGGGCACCCTCGCTGAACTGAAGCATAGACTCCTGAAGTTTGTACTTCGGGGCGAGTACACCCGGGGTGTCGGAGAATACGATTTGATATTCGGGGGTGTTGACGATGCCCATGATGCGGTGACGTGTGGTCTGCGCTTTCGAGGTGATGATGCTGATGCGCTCGCCCACGAGGTCGTTCATCAGAGTCGATTTGCCTACGTTGGGGTTGCCTACTATGTTGACGAATCCTGCTTTATGATCCATAATGTTTGATGATTATAATTATACTTTTGTCTTTATAACACCTGCGGAGGGTGAAGTGTTCGCCCCACCCGCTTATTGCCTCAGCTTCGAGCCACGCGGACACGGCGGCGCGACGGAGAGCGATGGGAGCGGGGATTGAAAAAATAGACGACCTACCCTCACGGGCAAATCGTCTTCCGGGATATTTAAAATTCTAAATGATGATGAGTAAATAAGCGCTGTCACAGCGCGTGGGGAGATAAAATTACAGTTTAATGTTATGAAATATTTTCACTATTATGTTAGCTCTTCTTCATTGACGGATGAAGAAACCAACCATGTGTGGGTGATTTGAAGTATCAGTGGGTAGGGACGGGCCGACCATGAGGTCAGATGTCCCAGATGATGTAGAGCGCACCCCAAGTGAAGCCGGCGCCGAAGGCGGTGAGCACGATTTTGTCGCCCGGTTTGAGCTGAGCCTTAAACTCGTCGAGACAGAGAGGAATTGAGGCAGCCGAAGTGTTGCCATACTTCTGAATGTTGACGAGCACCTTCTCGGGAGCGATGCCGAGGCGCGAGCCTACGGCCTCGATGATACGGAGGTTGGCCTGATGGGTGCAGTAGTAGTCGATGTTTTCGGCGGTGAGGCCGTTGCGCTCCATGACTTCAACGGTAGAGTTGAGCATGTCGGTGACAGCGTGCTTGTAGACCATGCGGCCGTCCTGAATGACGTAGTGCTGGTCGGCATCGATGGTCTCGTGAGAAGCGGGGAGCACGGAGCCGCCTGCGGGCATCCAGAGGTGCTCTTTTCCGCAGCCGTCGACGTGGAACACGCCGTCTATAATACCTACGGGGCGGTCGGTGGGCTCAAGGAGCATAGCGCCGGCGCCGTCGCCGAAGAGGGGGCAGGTGGCGCGGTCCTTGTAGTTGGTCATCGACGACATCTTCTCGGCAGCCACAACAATCACTTTCTTGCGGAGGCCCGACTTGACGTAGGCCGCACCATCCTGAAGAGCCACGAGGAAACCGGCGCAAGCGGCCTGGATGTCGTAGGCATAGGCGTTGGTGAGTCCGCAATCGTGGGCTATAACTGAACCTGTCGAGGGGAAACGGTAGTCGGGGTTGGAGGTGGCGCAGATGAGGAGGTCGACTTCTTCGGGCTTGGTGCCGGTCTGCTCGAGGAGAGCATTGACGGCTTTCATGCCGAGAAACGAAGAGCCTTTACCTTCTTCTTTGAGAATGCGACGCTCCTTGATGCCGACACGCGAGGTGATCCACTCGTCGTTGGTGTCTACCATTTTCGAGAGCATCTCGTTGTCGAGAATATCTTCGGGTGCATAGGAGGCAAGCCCAGTGATGCGTGCGTTGAGCATGGAGATTTGATTTATAGAGTTCGACAAAAGTCCTCACACGTCCCGAATGGAGAAATGCCGCTTCGAGAGCTTGGACCCCTGAAGGCGTGCGGAGGATTTTTGCAGATTATGACATGAGGAGGAGGCGGGGAGACTGCACGGAGAGTGCAGGGAGTGTTAGACGGCTTCGTTCTTTTCGATAACGATGCGACCGCGGTAGTAACCACAAACACCGCAAACGGTGTGATAGAGGTGCCATGAGCCGCAGTTGGGGCAGAGAGCGAGGGTGGGGACAAGAGCTTTGTCGTGGGTGCGACGCTTGGCGGTGCGGGTCTTGGATTGTTTGCGTTTAGGATGTGCCATGACTTCTTATTCTATTTCTGAGTTACTGTTTTAGTATGTAAGTTGCCGGGGGATGTCCGTTCGGGAGTGGCGGAGACGGATTCCGCAATCTTCGAGGGGCAGGCCGGCTGAAGGGGGATTATTCTTCGTCGGGTTTTGAAGAGAGTTTCCGCAATTCGTTCCAGCGGGGGTCGACGGGAGTGTCGGCTTCTTTGTCGGCGCTGTCGGCTTCGGGCTCCATGGAGTCCATTTCGTCGATGAGCTGCGAGGTGAGGTCGGCGTCCTCGTCGTCGGGACCTACGGCGCGGTGTTTGCGCAGCAGGGCGCTCATGGCGCGGTTGCATTTCCCGAGGGGGTGGACATGCTTGATGGGCACAGCGAGCGAGACGGTGTCGTGGAGCATGTAGCTCACGTTGAGCGAATTGTCGCCGTAAGGAATGACGAGCAATTCGTCGGTCTCCTCGTAGTCGTCGCCATACTTGACGGTGATGTCGTAAGAGGCGTCGATGGGCCAGAGCAAGTTGTCGAGACAGCGGTCGCAGATGAGCGTGACTGTACCCGTGACGTGCATCGACAGGTGATAGAGGTCGTTTTTATGCGTCACGGTGATGTCGGCCACGAGGTCGGCGTCGTGTATGTCGGGATTCTCCATATTCTTGAAGAACTGTTTGTCGAGGGTGAAAGAGAATTTGTGTTCGCCTTCCGACAGTGTCTTCAGGGGGAGATTAAATGCTGTAAATTTTCCCACGATAGAGAGTTGTTTGCAAAAACTGTGCAAAGGTAGGCATTATTTTTGTAAACACAAAATTTTTATATGGAAAAGTTGTGGGAAATGATGAAGGGGGCTTTTCATCAAGGGGGGGTAGGGGCGCAATGCATTGCGCCCGCGCTGACCCACGAAGGCGACTTCTCATCAAGGGGGGCTCTTGAGAAGTGAGAAATTGAGAATTTGAGAAGGGGAATTTGACATTTTGACATTTTGACAAATTGACAAATTGACAAATTGACAAATTGAGGTGCCTTCGGGGTGTAGCCGGTCGGCCGGCTATTCCTTGATGCCGTAGGCGAGGTCGCCGGCGTCGCCGAGTCCGGGGACGATGTAGGAGTGGGAATTGATTTCGTCGTCAATGGCGCCTACCCATACGGTGGTGCGGTCGGCGGGGAAGGTGGCGCGGATGTAGTCGATGGCTTTCTGCGAGGCTATGACGGCGGCCACGTGGATGTGGGCGGGGTTGCCTTTGGTGAGGAGCGCGCGGTAGCAGAGTTCCATGGAGGCTCCGGTGGCGAGCATGGGGTCGGCGATGACTATGGTCTTTCCGTCGAGACGGGGCGAGGCTATGTATTCGATAAAGACGTCGAAGTTTTCTTTCTCGCGATATTTGCGATAGGCCGAGACGAAGGCGTTCTGGGCGTGGTCGAAGTAGCTGAGGAAGCCCTGATGGAAGGGGATGCCGGCGCGGAAGATTGTGGCGAGGACGAGTTGCTCGCTGAGCACCTGACATTTGGCCGTGGCGAGAGGGGTGGTGACGTCGACGGTGTCGTAGTGGATGAGCTTCGAGATTTCGTAGGCCATGATTTGACCGATGCGCTCAAGGTTGCGGCGGAAACGGAGGGGGTCGTTCTGAACGTTGACGTCGCGGAGCTCGGCCATGTACTGACTGACGAGCGAGGGGGTTTTGGCGAAGTTGATTACTTCCATAGCTGAGAGGGGGGATTGTAGAGGATATGACAGTGCCCCCGGAGGGGAGCCGAGGGCACATATATTAACGTATGAGTATCAGTTGTTGTTTACTTCACGTGTTGTTTACCTCACGTCGGGGTCGACAGACGGGTCGACGGAATCTTCGGCGATGGCCTTGGCGGTGTCGGGCTTGAGCCAGCGGTCGAACCAACGGAAGAAGAGTCGCTGCCAGAGCACTGCGTTCTGGGGCTTGAGAATCCAGTGGTTTTCATCGGGATAGATGACCATCTCGGCGGGGATGCCACGGAGTTTTGCGGCGTTGAAGGCCATTTCGCCCTGCGAGGAGAGGATGCGGTAGTCGAGTTCGCCGTGAGAAATCATGATGGGAGCGGTCCAGCGGTCGACAAACTTGTGGGGCGACGAGGCGAAGGTGCGCTGTGCTACGGGGTTGCTCTTGTCCCAGTAGGGGCCGCCGAGGTCCCAGTTGGCAAACCACATTTCCTCGGTCTCGAGATACTGAGCTTCGGTGTTGAAGATGCCTGCATGGGCGAGGAGGGCGGCGAAGCGACCTTCGTGATTGCCTGCGAGCCAGTAGACCGAGAAGCCGCCGTAGCTTGCGCCTGTAGCACCGATGCGGGCCGAGTCGACGTAGGGGAACTGCTTCATGTAGTCGACAGCCGAGAGGTAGTCACGCATATTCTGACCGGGATAGTCGCCCGAAATCTGAGCGTTCCATTCGGTGCCGAAGCCGGGAAGGCCGCGACGGTTGGGGGCAATGACGATGTAGCCGCGGGCACCCATGAGGGCGAGGTTCCAGCGATAGCTCCAGAACTGGCTTACGGGCTGCTGCGGGCCACCCTGACAGTAGAGAAGCGCGGGATAAGAGCCGTTGGGGTCGAAGTCGGGGGGAAGCACCACCCAGACGAGCATCTCCTTGCCGTCGGTAGTGGGCACCATGCGTTTTTCAACGGTAGGCATCTTGAGCGAGGCGAGCACCGAGGTGTTGACGTCGGTGAGCTGCTTGAGCGAGCCGTCGGCGGCGATGGCCACGACTTCGTTGGGATAGAGAATCGAGTGGCGCAGGCTGACGACACCACCTTCGGGCAGGGGCTGGAGACCGGCGAAATCGGCCACGTCTTCGGCCACTACGGAAACCTCGTGAGAGTCGAGGGCCACGGAGAAGATGGGAGTCACGCCATCCTTGGGAGCGATGAAGAAGAGACCCTTTCCGTCGGGACGCCAGGCTATAGCGTCGGCGGTGTAGTCCCAATCGGCGGTGAGGTCGGTCTTGGTGCCGGTGGTGTTGTCGAGCACGAAGATGCGGTTTTTGTCGCTTTCATACCCGTCGTGTTCCATCGAGAGCCATGCCACGTAGCGGCCATCGGGCGAGTAGGCGGGACAGGTGTCGTAGCCCATCATGCCCTCGGTGAGGTTGCGTGTGGTGCCTTCGGCGAGGTCGTAGAGATAGAGGTCGGAATTGGTGGAGAGGGCATATTCCATACCGGTCTTCTTGCGCGATACATAGATGAGGCTGTGGGAGTCGGGCGCCCAGGCAAACGACTCGACACCGCCGAAGGGGCGCATGGGAGCTTCGTAGGGTTCGTCGGCCATGATGTCGGTGACATTTTCGAGGCCGCTGCCCGTGAAGTCGGCGAGGAAGGGATGAGGGATTTCGGTGACCCATTCATCCCAGTGCTTGTAGAGGAGGTCGTCGATGATGCGTCCGGTGGCATCGGGCAGGTCGGGATAGAGCTCGGCTGCGGTGTGGGCATACTTGACGGTAGAGATTACCACCACCTTCTTGGTGTCGGGCGAGAAGAGGAAGCCTTCGACACCCTTCTCGATTTTGGAGACGGCGCGGGGCGAGGAGCCGTCGGCATTCATCACCCAAATCTGGGGCTTACCGTCGACAGGATAGGTGTAGGCTATCTGACGGCCGCGGTCAATCCAGCAGAAGTTTGCTTCGCTCTTGGGGGTCTTGGTGAGACGGGTGAGGTTTGAGCCGTCGATGTCTACCACGTAGAGGTCGGCGTTGGAAGTGTTTTTCTCAACGCTTTCATATGAGATTGAGAAAAGCACCTTCGAGCCGTCGGGCGAAACTTTCACGTCGGAAATGCGACCGAGCGATTCGAGAGCATCGAGGCTGAAGAGAGTCCCGGCTTCGGGAGCGGCGGGACGGTCGATGATGTCAGCTTTCGATTCGCCCGAGCCTGAGCAAGAGGCGAGCGTGCCGCAGAGAGCGGCCGAAAGTGCGAGAGTCTTGATGTGTTGCATGGATGAGATGGAGGGAGAGGGCGGGCTTTAGTGCTTGATGAGGTATTGCGAGGAAATCGACTCGTGGGTGTGGACACGGCGTATGGTGTCGGCGAAGAGTCGGGCCACAGAGAGGATGGTGGCCTTGCTGCACTTGTGGGTGAAGGGAATCGAGTTGGTGAAAATCATCTCGGTGAGAGCGCAGTTGTCGACGCGTTCGGAAGCGGGGTCGCTCATGATGGCGTGCGAGCAGAGGGCGCGGACGGAGCGGGCACCGTTTTCCATCATCAGATTGGCAGCCTTGGTGATAGTGCCGGCGGTGTCGACCATGTCGTCGACGATAATCACGTCTTTGTCTTTGACGTCGCCGATGACGGTCATGTTGGCCACGACGTTGGCCTTGGCACGCTGCTTGTGGCAGAGCACGAGGGGCACGTTGAGATATTTGGCGTAGTTGTTGGCACGCTTGGCGCCGCCGACGTCGGGCGAGGCGATGACGAGGTTTTCGAGCTTGAGGCTCTGGATGTAGGGGATGAACACCGACGAGGCATAGAGGTGGTCGACGGGGATGTCGAAGAAGCCCTGAATCTGGTCGGCGTGGAGGTCCATGGTGATGATGCGGTCGACGCCGGCGGTGGTGAGCAGGTTTGCCACGAGCTTGGCGGCAATCGAAACACGGGGTTTGTCCTTACGGTCCTGACGGGCCCAACCGAAGTAGGGCATGACGGCGATGATAGAGGCAGCCGAGGCACGCTTGGCGGCGTCAATCATCAGGAGCAGCTCCATCAGATTGTCGGAGTTGGGAAACGTGGACTGCACGAGGTAGACCTCGCAGCCACGGATTGATTCTTCAAACGAGACTTCGAATTCGCCGTCGGCAAAGTACTGGATGTTCATCTGGCCGAGCTGGCAGCCAAGTTCACGACAGATTTCCTCGGCCATGTAGGTGGATTTAGTGCCGGCGAAAACTTTGATTGGGGGTAGATTGTCAATCATAAGAGTTGGAGTGAAGTATTTTCGGCTGCAAAGTTACAAATTATTCCCGAAACGACACCAAAAAAACGGGGGCAAATTGCGATTTCTCACATTTCTCGCTTCGCACAGGGGGCGTGAGAAGTGAGAAATTGAGAAATTGAGAAAGGGAGGAGAGAGGAATTGACATTTTGACATTTTGACAAATTGACAAATTGACGAATTGACAAAATGAGAAAATGAGAAAATGAGAAATGAGAATCGAGAAAAATCTCTCAGCGGGTGATGAGGGCGGCGCCGTTGACGGGGACGGTGACGCGCAGGGGCTTTTTGCCGGCCTTGACGCGGGAGGGCGTGCTTTCGAGACGGGCGTTGTCGGAGATGAGGGTCACTTCCGTGCCGGGGGCGAAGTAGTCGGCAAGATTGAGCGAGAGGTCGAGGGGCTCGGTCGAGGCGTTGACAGCGGCAATGCGCCAGTCGTCGCCGTGGCGGCGTGCAAGAACTACGTAGCGTCCGGGATAGCCGTCGATGTAGCGGGTCTCATCCCAGGTGGTGGGCACGGCTTTCATGTAGTCGAGCGCCCATGCAGGGGCATCGGTGAGGTTGTTGGGGGCGAGGGCGAAGTTTTGAATGGGGTTTTGATAGAGCACCGTGGTGGCGAGCTGGAAGGCGTCGGAGGTGCGTCGCTCCGAACCGTGGCGGTTGTCGCGGCTGAGGCGACGATTGAGGAAGGTACCACCCCACTCCATCGACCCTACAGAGTTGCGGATGACGGGGTGAAGCGTGGCGTTGAATGCCTCGGTATCGCAGAAATGTTGCTGAAACACCATGTTTTCGCTCGCGAGCACAGCCTCGCTGCCAACGTAGTTGGGATACATGCGCTCCCAGCCGCGCGGGAGGGTGCAGCCGTGGAAAATCACCATCAGGCCATGGTCGGCGGCGTCGGAGAGGATAGCTTCGTAGAGGCGGATGGTCTCCTGCTTGTCGCCTCCGAAGAAGTCAACCTTGATGCCCTTGACACCGTTGTCGCGCAGCCAGCGCATTTCTTCCTTACGGGCGATGGGGTTGTCCATGCGGTTGATGGGACTTTGGACGATGTCGTTCCAGTAGCCCGACGAACTATACCAGACGAAGGGAGCCACACCGCGCTCGCGGCCATACTCGAAGAGCGCCTCCATGCCGTCGCGGCCGAGGGTCTTGTCCCAACCGGCGTCGATGAGGGTGTATTCGTAGCCCATTGCTGCTGCGAGGTCGACAAACTCGCGCAGGTCGGAGGCGTTGATGGAATTGTCTTGCCAGAGAATCCAGCTCCATGTGCTTCGGCCGGGAACGGGCGCCACGGGAGCTTCGTAGAGAGGTTCGACCACGTCCCAGTAGATGGTGCTTTCGGCTATGGGCGCGGGGGTGGAGCCAAACGAGATGGTGCGCCACGGCGTTGAGCCGGGCAGCGCAAAGGCGGGTTCGAGGGTGCCGTTGCCATTGTTTTCGCCGGGCATGGGGAAACCGAGACGGAAGAGACCTGTGGAGTCGGCGTCGAGCAGGCGTGAGGCACAGTAGCGCGAATCTACACCGGTCTCGCTGACGAGCGCCCAAGCTTCCTTCGGGCCGTTGATGTGGAAGAGGCCGGGAAATGTGAAGCCTTCGCCGAATTTGGAGCGGGCCGTCAGGGGAGCGTCGGGGGTGTATTCTTCCTCATAGCTCGGTTTGGAGCGCTTCCACCCTATCATGGGCGTGCTCTGCGGAGAGAGAAACGTGGTGGTCTCGGCAGGGAAACGGAAACCTGTGGCTTCGCGCATGACGCGGGCACTACCCTCTTCGGTCTGCTTGGGCAGGAGGTAGCGGAAAGCCACGTCGTTGTTTTTGATGATGAATTCCACACCGAGACGACGACCGTCGGGGTTGACATAGGTGCAGTGGAGACGGTTTGCTTCGACGTCGACGCTGCTCTGCTTGATGCGTGTCTGGGTGTAATGCTTGGTGAAGGGTGCTTCCGAGGCGGCTACGAGACGCATGCCCGAGGTGTAGTCGGTGGAGGAAGTGGCGAGGCCGAGGGGTGAGTCGAGGAGGATTGGGGTTCCGTCGAGGCTAAGCGAGTAGGAAGGAATGCCGTCGGGACAGCTGACGGTGAGCGAGACTGCGCCATCGGGACTCGTGGCGGTGACGGTCTGCTCGGGATTGACGGCCGAGGGGAAGGCCTGACGGATGCGGGCGAGTTCCGGACCGGTGAGGGCGATGACAGTGCCGTGGCGGGGCTTGAAGTCCATTTCGATGGCGTGGTCTACGGAGTGGAACGTCGAGAGGTCGGTGGTGGTGTTGAAGTCGTAGCGGCGCGAGGTGTAGACGTCATACATGAGCACCCACTCGTCGCGACCGATGAGTTTGAACGTGCCGGCTCCCTCCACTTTGTCGCGGGTGAGGTTCTTGTAGTCGGGGCTTTCGGTCCAGTGGCCAGAGGTGAGATTGTCGGTGACGGCCACTTTGATGCCGTTGCCATGCCCCTCGGTCTTATAGAAAAGGTAATACTTGCCGTCTTTCACCACGATGTCGCCGTCGATGCAAGCCATGCCGTCGGCGGGGAGGAAGAAGGGACGGGGGGTGTCGGTGAGGTCGGTGAAGTCGTCGTTGGCATAGGAATAGTAGATGATGTCGGGGCCGTCGTCATGTTTCATCGACCAATAGACGAGGTAGCGCCCGGCTGCGGGGTCGTAGATGGTCTGCGGCGCCCACACTCGCTTGAGTCCTTCGGCCATTTCGGGGAAACGGTCTTGTATATTAATTACGGTGTGGTCCCAGTTGACGAGGTCTTTCGACTTCATGAGCACCATAGCGCGGTTTGAGTCCCAACCGTTGGCCGCCACCATATCTGTGGCCACCATGTAGAAACCTTTGCCGTCTTCGCGACGCAGGATGTGGGGGTCGCGCACACCGCCGGTCTGCGAGATAGCTTTCGAAGAAATGACGGGGAGATTGTCGTTGAGAGCATGCCACCGGAAAGCGTCGTCGGAGACACCGTAGCGGATGGCTTCGCCGTCTTTTCCACTGGTGAAGTAGACGAAGAGATAGCCTTCGAGGTCGCTGTCGGCCACGGGAGCGGCAGAGGCAGCCGAAGCAATTCCGGCCACAAGGGCAGGCACAATGTAACGAAGTATTTTCATGGTTAGATTGTAACGTGATTTTTATGGCACAAAGGTAAGGAAAAAATCGCAAAAAGCAAAAAGGAAGCTATCAAGACGGGGCCTATTCTCATCAGGGGCGGCATGTGAGAAGTGAGAAGTGAGAATTTGAGAAATTGTCAAAATGTCAAATTGTCAAAATGTCAAATTGACAAAATGACAAATTGATTGATTAATGAAAAAACAAAAACCACCCTCCGCTCGGACTGCGAGACGTAGGATGGCTGAAAAGAGATAATCGAAATCTGCGGCTTACTTCACGAGCACCTTGGTGGCACCTTCAGAAGTCTGGCGCACGTAGACACCGGGAGCGAGAGCGGGAACTTCGCCACCCTTGGTTTCGGCTACGAGGCGACCGTTGAGGTCATACCAGCGTGCATCGAGGTTGTCGCTGCCGGCGATGATTTCCTCAAGACCTGTCGACGAGGCTTTGACGTCGATGAAGTCGGTGAGAAGGTAGAGGTCGGGAGCGATGGGGTTGGTCATGACACACATGATGTGTTCGAAGGGCTTGAGGAAGGTGGTGACACCCTTGTCGAGGCGGTATTCAGTGCCTTCGATGAGCTCTTCGCCCACGAGTTCGTAGTTGTCGTCGAAGTAGGGCGAGTCGATGAACCACTGGAAGGTGGTTGCCACACCGTTGCAGGAGGCCTGTGCCGAGAGGTCGACGATGCCGTCAACCGGAGTCACTTCGAGCATGGCCTGGTTGGAGTAGAGATAGTAGATGCCGTCGAAGAAGTCGGGCAGAGTTGCAAAGGTGAAGTTGTTGCGGTCAATGGTCAGCGACTTCAGATTGGGGGTCTTGGTGATGTCGAGCTCCGAGAGCTTGTTGTTCGAGAGATAGAGCTGCTCCATAGCGGGCACGCCGGAGAGGTCGAGTTCGGTGAGCTCGTTGGCCACGAGAGCGGCCTGCCAGAGGATGGGGTTGTTGAGTTTCACCGAGGTGAGTCCGTTGTAGGCAAGCGAGATGAGTTCGAGAGCGGGGAGGTTCGACGAGTCGAAGGTGGTGAACTTGTTGCTTGCGAGGTCGAGCATGCGGAGAGCGTCGTAGCCCGAGAGGTCAATCGAAGAGATGTTGTTGCCTTCGAGGTTGAGCTCTTCAAGGATAGCCTTGTTGGCGGGGAGCTTGATTTTGTCGAGGTCAAGACCGGTGTCGTATGACGAGAAGCAATAGACTTTCTTCATGGCGGAAGCGTCCATATCGTTGAGCTTGACGTTGCCGATTGAGAAGACGGTCATGCCGTCGTTTTCGTCGTAGCTGTAGCACTTGACGGTCACGCCGGGATAGGTCTTGGCGGTGAATGCACGATAGGTGGTGGTGAGGGTGTACTGCTCGAGGTCGTCGTTGCCGGCCCAGTCGATGTAGATGCCGGTGTTTTCGGCTTCGGCTGCAAGCGAGAGGAGTGCTTCACCCTCTTCGGCGGTGGTAAAGGTGGCGAAGACGTGGGTGGGCATTCCGGCGGTCTCTACCTGAGTGGTCTTGAGAATGTTCTCGCCCGCGAAGTCGGGGAAGAGGGGGTGAGACATTTCGCAGTAGACAAATCCGAGCTCGGTGTTGATGAAGCGGAAGCGGCCTTCGGTGCCGGTGATTTCGTCGGTGGGGACGACGGTGCCGTCGGCCTTACGCCATACATAAGAGGTGGTCTGACCGTCGACGTCGAGGTAGTTGGCCGAGAGGTTGACGGTAGGAGCCTTGACGGGGAGAGGCACGTTCTTCTGGGGTGCGTAGACGTAGTTGGCTATGTTGCCGGGGAGGGGCAGCGTGGTCAGCGAGAAGGAGTTGTTCGAGATGTCGAACGACTCGAGGGGCAGGTAGTCGGGCATGGCGACGGTGGTCAGATAGTTGCCCGAGAGGTTGAGGTCGACACAAGCCTCGAGGTCGCGGAGGTCAACTTCGGTAAACTCGTTGTTGGCTACGTTGAGGGTGCTGACGTTGAGGAGTTGCAGGAAGCTGAAGCCTTCGGAGAGGTTGTTGTCGGAGAAGTCGATGTATTTGATAGCGTGGCGTTCGTCGATGGTGACGGTCACGAGGCGGTTGCGGGCGGCCTTGATGGTGTGGAGCACGGTTTTGCCGTAGCCGTTGGGGGTCTCGCCGAGGTTGAGCGCGGTGAGGTTGTTGCCCGAGAGGTCAAGGTAGGTCAGGCAGCGGTTCCACGAGAGGTCGATTGTGGGGAGCTGGCAGTCGGTGAGCGAGAGTTCGGCGAGGGTGTGTGCCTGGTCGAGCGAAATTGACATGAGGCGCTGGCCGTCGAGCGAGAAGGCCGAGATGTCAGCGCCTTCGGGCATGTAGATGGTGACGCGGCCCTTGCGTGCGCCGGTGACGTTGGGGGTGGCGGGACGGAGGTGCGACGAGGCGGTGAATTCCTTGAGCTCGCCGTCGCCGAAGTCAACGTAGAAGGTCTTGGGTGCTTCGGCTGTTGCGCCCTGCACGCCTACGCCAAACGATACTTCAGTCAGCGTCGGGAAGAATGTCATCGACATGGCTGCGCTGGGCTTGCCGAAGTCTTCGGCGCTCTTCACCATAAACTTCGAGGTGGAGAGGGGATAGTCCTGAAGCTCGGAGTTGATGAATGTGAGATAGAGGCTGTCGGTGTAGACTTTGTTGAGGGTAACGACGCCGTCTTTGTATGAGAAAGCGGTGTTGTCGAGCATCACGGGCTCCTGAGGATTGTTTTCGTCATAGGCGAAGAGGAAGGTCTGGGTGGCGGTGCCGGGGCGGAGCACTCGCGAGGCGAGGTCGATGGTGCTGCCTACCTTGTAGGAGCGGTCTACCTCCATGGGGAGCTGGGTGTACCAGTATTCGCTCCACATTTCGCGGGGCGAGGGAAGGGTGGCGAAGTCGAAATGGTTGTAGGCCACGTCGAGCGAGACGAGCTGCTGGTTGTTGCTCAGGTCGATGGAGGTCAGTTGGTTCCACGAGCAGTTGAGGCTGAGCAGGAGGGGGTTGTTGCTCACGTCAAGCGTGGTCAGGTTGTTGCTCGAGCATGAGAGGCGCTGCAACGAGGGGAGCATGCTGACGTCAATCGACGAGAATTTGTACTCATTGTTCATGTCGGCCGAGTGGCTGATGTAGAGCTCGGTGAGGCCGGTGACGGGCGAGAGGTCGAGCTCGGTGACGCGGGTGTTGGCGACGTTGAGAATGAGAAGGTTGGGGTTGTTGCTGAGGTCTACCGACGAAACGTTGGTGTTGTCAATCGAGAGCTGGAGCAGATTGGGGCAGCCTGAGGGGTCGATGCTCGTCAGCGAGGGGTTGTCCCAGCCTTGGAACGAGCGCATCTCGGGATAGTCGGAGAGATTGAACGACGGGTCGAGGTTGTTGATGATGCTCATGTCGGCTATCGTGAGGTCGGGATGGTTCTTACCCACGATGAAGCCGGTCTTGTCGAAGGGGTTGTCTGAGATGTAGAGGGCCTGGAGCTTGGTGAGATGAGAAAGGTCGAGGCCGGTGAAGAGGTTGTGGTTGAGCGAGAGGATTTCCACGTTGGTGACCTTCGGGAAACTCATCTCGGTGATGTAGCATCCGTCAAAGTCGATGTAGTCGATTTTCGTGGGGTCGCCGTAGATGCGCACGTCGCCTGCCGACGACACGGTGCAGGTGATGTAGGTGCCTCGCAGAGCGCCCGTCTCCTGGTCGAAATAGGCCACGCCTACCTCCGACTCAACAGCACCGAAGCCGCAGTCGATGTCGAAGTAGGTGGGTTCGGTGGCTCCGAGACAGAGCGTGAAGGCATTTGCCTCCTGTGCCTGGTCGTAGAGAGTGGTGTGGAAAGTGATAATCGGCTCCTCGTCGGGGGCGTGTTGGGCCGCCCAAAGCGAGGATGTGCCGGCGGTCAGCAGGGCCGTGAGGGCCAGACCGCGCATTGCATGTTTGATACTCATATCATTATTTGGTTTGTCAGAGGTTTTATTTTACTGCGATTTTGCGTGAGTGTGCGCCGTTGACCGAGACGATGTAGATGCCTGCGGGGAGGTTCGAGAGGTCTACGACGGCATCCTGTCCGGCAGCCTGTGTGGCGATGACCTGTGCGCCGGTGGTCGAGAAGACGCGGATGTCGAGGGAGGCGGCTCCGGCCATGGTGACGGCTACAGCGCGGTCGCCCGCGGGGGTGATGTAGAGCTGCTCGCCGAGGTTGTCGTTGATGTCGATGATGCTGCTCTGCCCTACCACCTTGCGCACGGCGGCATAGGTGTCGAGTTTGCCTGCGCCCCATTGTGCGGGGGTGTCTGAGCCGGTGACGGCTTCATCCTTGACGGCTGTCTCGCGCAGGATTTGCTTGACGTCGGCATAGGTGAGCGAGGGGTCGGCTTCGAGCATGAGAGCCACGGTGCCGCTCACGACGGGGGTCGACATCGAGGTGCCCGAGCACTGCTGCCACGAGTAGCCGCGTTCGCCCACTTCCACGTAGGCCTGACGCACATCGTTGTCGAGGAAGTTTTCGAGAATGTAGTATTCGTTGGTCGACGAAATCACGGTCGAACCGGGTGCGCAAAGGTCGGGGAGCACACGTCCGTCGGGCAGCGACCCGTAAGATGAGAAACGAGAAATCTCACCTTCGGGCAGCGGGGTGGGATAGGTGTAGACCCAGCCGTCCATCGCACCCCACTCGGAGCGGCTGTTGTAGGAGCCGACAGAGATGGTGTTGAAGCCGGTGGCCACGTCGGAGATGGTGCCGTCGGTCATACCGTCGGCGAAGCCGTCAAGACCATAGCCGGAGAAGTCGCAGTAGGAGCCGTCGCCGTAGAGGTCGACACGCTGGCCTTCCTTGCCGTCGACTTGCAGACCGATGATGTAGTTGCCTGTGGGATTGCCTTCTTCGTTGTCCCAGAGCATGTAGTCGATGACGCCATAGTAGCGTCCGGTGGCCGCATCAAACTCCGCGCCTACGCCGATGTAGCCGGTGAACCATTTGGCGAGCTGAGCCGAAACGACGTCGGTGTCGTTAGAAACGTAAGCCGACGACGAAACCCAATACTGCATGTTGCCGTCGGTGGCGCCCATGGGCATACGCATGGCCACTGCTCCGCGCGAGGAGTTGACCACGGTGGCCTGAAGGTCAAACTGCACCTCGTTGTTCGAGTAGATGTAGACCTGACCGTAGCGGAGGTTTTTCATATCGTCCACTTCCACTCCGGGGCGGATGCAGGTCGAGAGGGTCTTGTCTGATTCGTCGAAAGTCTTGTGGAGGGCTATGGCGAGTTCGCCTTCGTTGCCGGCAGCCACGCAGAAGATTACGCGGTCGAGTTCGGAGGCAAGGTCGAGATACTGGCTGAGAGCCGACGAGCCGTCGTGTGCGCCAAGGTTGCTGCCTATCGAGAGGTTGATGACCGAAGGCATCTGCTTTTCCCAGGCATAGTCGAGGATGGCTTCGATGCCGAGAGCCACGTAGTAGTCGTTTAAGGCGCCGCAGGCCACGGCGAGGTCAGCCTCGGGGGCTACACCGTAATAGGGACACGGAGCCACTTTGATTTCGGCGTCTACTCCGTTGGCTGCCGGTTCGGCCACTTCGATGTCGCCTTTGTAAGAGCCGGCCATGATGCCGAGCGTATGGGTGCCGTGGAAGGTGGTCGAGGTCTCGGTGTCAATCACCGGGATGTAGTCTGCGCCGTAGGTCTGCTGCACGTAGTCGCCCGACTGGGTGGGACGGAAGAAGGTGAAGTTGCTGATGCGGGGTGTGCCGTCGGCATTGAGGAAGTTGACGTGGTTGGGGTCCATACCGCCGTCTACCACACCGGCCACTACCCCTTTGCCCGTGAATGCTCGGGGAAGGTCGATGCCCTGATGCACTTTGTCGACACCGGTGAGAGCACGCACGCGGTCCATCTTCTGGGTGAGGGGGGCCTGCGAGCGGATTGACGCTACTTCGGGGAGGGCTTCGACAGCTTCGAGAAGTGTCTCGGGAAATGAGGCGAGCACTACCTTGCCGCGACCTCCGTCGATTCTTACGCCGAGAGCTTCGAGGGCCGAGGCATCCGCTCCTTCGGCGAGGGTGATGAATGTGTGGATTTCGTTTGTTTCGGCAGCTTTTGCTTTCATGCGTGCGGGGGCTGCCGCATATTTCTTTGTCTTTGCGTCGACGGGAGTCAGCACAAGGCCATGCTTTTCGGCATGGATGCGGGCACGGCTGCCGAGGTCGGTTTTGGCTGCTGCCCATGCTCCGCCCGAGGCAAGGATGAGCGAAGCGGCGAGGAGGGTTGTTCTGATGGTCATAGAGAGGTTAAAAAAATTGGTCTGTGTTTTGGTAATGAGAAGAGAATATGAGAAGAGAAATATGTTTTGAGAGCTCGACTGTCACGCCTGTCCCAAGCAGGAGGCATCCCCGTGGGACAGCGGGACACGTCGGAGAAAAGTCGGTTCGGTTAACACAGCGATAAGTGGCAAGGCTCGTAAACCTCACCACTTACCTGTGTGATTAATCTATCCGAAGATGAATTGAAGCGTCACCGTAGTAATTACTTGACAACGATTTTGCGTCCGGCGCTGACATAGATGCCTGCGGGGAGTGCTTCAATCTGTTCGGCGGTAGCTGCGCGGAGCACGCACACGCCCTGAAGGTTGTAGACGTCGGCGGGAGCCTGAGCGTCGGCCTCGATGCCGGCGATAGCGCTTTCAACGGGAGCGATGACAAATTCCACGTTGGCCTCGACGGTGTAGTAGAATACGCCGTCCTCGCCGGGAGTTACGTCTACGGTCGAGTCGCCGAGCGATGCCTTGACAGTGATTTCCTCACCTTCGGCGGGAGTGATGGCGATGAGTGTGCCGGCAAATTGCTCGGTGGTCTCCGAGGGGTCGACGGCGAGAGTCATGTCCTGCTTGATGGTGACACCCAGAGGAGCGGCCATCTGGTAGCCCACGGTGTACTTGGGTGCGCCGACACTCATAATCTTGATGACGTCGCCGTCTTTCACCTCTTCAAGCGCGGGATAAGCTCCGTAATTGCTCTCGCAGAGCACGTTGTTGAGGTAGACTTCGGGAGCGGCATAGTCAGGAGCGGAAGCGTAGCCGCTGATGGTGAAGGGGCGGTCGGCATCGGCAAACTTGATGGTCGAGTAGCCGGGTTCGGGGGTGATTTCCTCGCGGGTCTCATAGGTCTGGGGCGAGAGAGTCAGTTTGAGGTAGCCCCATTCGATGGGCTCGGTGTAGAGCGTAAACGAATTGTCGCGCTTGTATTCTTCGATTTCGATGAAGAGGCTCATGCCTTCGGTGACGTAGAAGCTCGTGCTGCCATACGATTCGCCGGTTTCGGGGTCGGTGATGTCGACCATGCGCCAGCCCGACTCGGCTTTGAAATAGGTGTAGGCGGCTGAAGGCTCAACCACGATGGTCGATTCGATGCCGGTCAGCTCGTAGGGATTTTCGCCGCTGTAGTTGCTCGAAATCACCAGGTGCTGCCAGTTTTCGCAGATGATGTTGACCGTGATGGGCTGCTTCTTGGTGGCGGTGACCATGAAGGTGTAGCCCTCGTTGTTAAGCATTGTGCAGGAGTAGTTTCCGTAAGAGATGGTGACAGGTTCGCCGTTGCTTGTGAGGGCTACGTCGTAGTTCTCGTGGTCAAACGTGAACGAAATATTCTTACCGGTCTGGCTGGTGAACTCTGCATAGGTAGAGGGGTCTACGGTTTCGTAGTCAACCTTAACGTCGCGCAGGGCGCCCTTCGACTCTTCGTCGGCAAAGAGGATGGAAACGGGGATATCTACCGCGGGCACGTCGACATCGATATCGATTACGGCATCAGGTTCGAGCGACGAGATGGTAAACACGCCGTCAACGGGTGTGAGTTCGGTGCCGTCTACCGTCACCTTGTAGAGATACTGGGGATTGTAGTAGCTGCTGTAGGCGTGCTGGATTGAGATGGGGAAAGCCGAGCTTGAATCGTAGTCAAACTGGTTTGCACCCGAATTGAGAACTACCGACTGATACTGACCTGCCAGACGCATAGCCACTTTGTAGCCGTCGCCGTTGACGTTGACCGTGGCGTGGCCGTCGTAGAGGTCGTCGGTCGAAGCTGAGGTCACGGTAATGGTAGTCGTGCCTGACGAAAGACCATACGACGAGATGGAGCAAGAGCCGGTAGGAGCGCCGTTGACCCACTGCGCGCCGTTGGCATCTTCAACCTTAGTAATAAGGTAGCCTTCGAGGGCGGTGATGGTAGTGCTGCCCCACTCCGAGGTCAGCGTGACATTCCAAGCGCCGTCCACCTGGTCGTCAGCTCCGAGCTGTGCGTAGGAGTCGGTGGTGACATACACTTGCGAGGCGTCGCCGTAGATGACGAGTTTCTTTGCTTCGCGTTCGGTGGTGGTAAAAGCAATCACCGCTCCGTCGTTGAAGCCGTCGGTATTAATCGTATAAGAAGTGGTGGCGGCCGAAAATACAATTTCGTCGCCATCGGTAGCTTTGGTCAACTCATAGCCGGTGTTGGCTGTGACGGGGATGGAGATATTTCCGTCAAACGTAAAAGTGACGGAATTGTTGTCGTCCCACTGACCTACGTTGAATTCGTCGAGAGGATTGCGGTATGAAGCCGCTTCGGGATTGTCGATGGTTAAGGTAATGGTTTTGGCGGCCGATGTCAGGCTGAAGCACACCAGAGCCATCATTACCATCAAAAATGAGTAGAATTTCTTCATAAGCTGGTATATAGGTTAAGAAATCTTATAAAAACTTTGCAAAGTTAGATATTTCGCAACAATCCACCAAATTTTTTCTGCACAAAACGCATTTTACCGATGAAAATTTGTTAAAAATGTATCACCACGGCTTGCACGTTATAGCAAATTCCAATAGAAATCTCAACATTTTCTACTACGTCAAAAGCCACCCAATCCGCAATACAGGGGTCTCAGATGGGTGTCACACCCGAAATCCCCCAATCGGCTTGCCGCTTTGCACTGCAAATAATTCTCATTTCTCATTTCTCATCGGAGTGGCTACATGAGAAGTGAGAAGTGAGAAGAGTCAAGATGTCAAAATGTCAAATTGACAAATTGACAAATTGTCAATTTGACAAAATGAGAAAGTGAGAAAACCCTCGTCAACGGCGGCGGGGCGTCACTTTTTCCTGCTCACCCACCCCAGTGCTTTCGTCACGGGTATGGCCGTGAGTGCCCCGAGGGTATTTGCCAACGCATCGTAGGGGTCGAGGCCGGTGCGTCCGAGCTGCATGGCATCCTGCGCCCACTCCACGAAGAGACCGAACAATATCGAAGCTGCGGCTACGCAGAGAGCGAAGCGCATCCCCACACCTACGGCTTTCACTCGCCAACGGTCGAAAATCACAGTCCCGGTCAATCCTCCGAACATCAGAAAATGCACCACTTTGTCAGCCCCCTCGAAAAACCCGTCGTCGGGTCGAAGCGGCTGCGGCATAAGTGTCAGATAGCAAATCACCGCAATGACAGCCACCGTAGGTTGCCACTGCGGAATTGCAGGAAGTCGAAATTGACCCGGCTTCATAGCGAAGCTGTAAACTCGGGAGCTACAGCTGCGGCATAGGCAGCCATCAGGTCGGTGTCGGAAAGTCGCATTTCCAACATACCACCGTTGTCGTCGGGAAGGAGCACGCGGTCATCGTCGACAAACGTGATGAGCGTGTAGTCTGTGCCGTCGGCCAGAGGCGTGGTCCACGAATTGTTCTCGGCATCGAAGTCGAGGCGCAATGTGCTTCCGTCGGCAAGCGACGTGATGAGATAGCCCTCGGGCGAGCAGTCCACACGATAGTCCGTGCCGTCGCTTCCCCGCACCACCTGCGCGTAGGTGTTGTCAACCGGGTTTGACCCGCTCCAAAACTCTATCGAATTTAATATCAGCAAATCAGCCAGAACACTGACCAGATAGACAGGCACAATCTGAAAACCTATGAACACGAGTTCGTTGACCACTTTGTTGCCCACCTGACGGTTCCAGGCGAGGATTTTCTTCGAAAGGCCGAACGACCCGATACACGACGAACACATCAGACTTCCGGCGAGGAGCACGGGCAGCAGAGGTTTCATTTTTGGCATGACTGTGTGGTGAGATTTGAAAGGTTAAGGTTGACTTGGTGAAACTGGAGCGGCCCATGCGTCAGGCATCAGCCTTGGCTTTGGCTCGCGAATAGAAAGCGTAGACGCGGTTGACGTAGTCGTAGGTCTCGCGGCCTCGCGAATAGCCGAACTTCACGACAGGGTCTTTGTAATAACGCGGATTTGACTTCCATAGTATGGCCTGGGCCACATTGCCGTCCCACTTCTGCGGATTTAGTCCGTACTTCTTGGCGAGGGCTATCGCATCGAGCACGTGAGCCAAACCTGAATTGTAGGCGGCTATCACAAACTTTTTGCGCTCGTCGGCATCGGGCACTCGCGAAGCAAGCGACTTGTCAAGGTCGGAGAGCAGACGCAGAGCCGTGCGCACGGCCACGTCGTTCTTCATCACCGACTTGGGTGTCTCTCCATATCCGCGCGCTGTGCGTGGCATAATCTGCATCATGCCTCTCGCTCCGGCCCACGAAACGGCGGTCGAGTCGAAGCGGCTTTCTACAAAGGCCTGCGAGGCAAGCAGACGCCAGTCCCAGTTGAAATCGTCGGCATAACGGCGGAAAATGTCATCGAAGGGAGAAACTCCCGAACCATTGAGCGCTGTCAGTTTGTTCGAGGGGTCGGCCTTGCTCAATTCGAAATATCGTTTGAGCAACTGCGCCTGTTCCGAACGGGGCTTGTCTTCGTTAAACCAATTGTCAATCAGCGTTCCGAGCCATGCCTTGTCGGGAGCCACAGCCCACGCCGAACGCTGCTCGAAACTGAGCGGAAGCGTGATGTCGAGGTCGTTGTAGTAGGTCTTGTTGATTCGGGCTATGTCGCTGTCAACCACGGTCAGCGGCAAACGTCCGTCGCTCACCATGGCTATGAGGTCCTCGGTGATGAGAGTGTCCTGCGACACGGTGTGGATGCGTATGCCTCCGCCAAGCTCCTCGTCGAGATTGCGCAGACGCGCCTCGTACTTGGAATCGGCTTCCACATAGACATCCTTGCCAACGAGGTCGGTGACGTCGGTAATCACTTCAGCCCCGTTGCCTCCGCGCGGCTGCACGAGCACCTGAGTGGTGATGTTCTCGGGTCCGCACGCCACCACTTTTTCCTTGTATTCGGCCGTGACGGGCACTTCGTAGGCTATGAGGTCGACAAGTCCGGAGTCGAGCATCTCGATTGCGCGGGGCAGCGACGAGGCCACTTCAAGCCTCAGAGTCAGCGAGTTTTCGGCTGCCATAGTCGCCACCAGCTCATAGTCATATCCCATCTCCTGCCCGCGATAGAAAAAGTAGCTCTGCGGGCTGTAGAGCGTGGCCACGCGCAGGGTGTCGGGCCATGTGTGGCCGCCTACAGAGTCGGCATCCGCGCCTGTGGCGTCCGACGAATTTCCTTTGCCCGACCCGCAACGGCACATGAAGAGGCCGAGTGTCAGGGCGGCAAGAATGAGGAGAGTGATACGACGCATATCGAGAGAGGGTTTTGTGGTCTTTACACCTATATTATATGTAAAGGCTGATTAATATTCGTAAGTGCCTTCGGCGTTGACGATGGTGAGGCGGTTGGCGGGAGCATCTTCGACGCGACCCACGATGCGAGCCTCGATACCAAGACTTTCGGCTATGGCAATCACTTCGGCGGCGTGTTCGGGGGCAACGTAGACCTCGAGACGGTGGCCCATGTTGAACACCTTATACATTTCCTCCCACGGCGTATGGCTTTCGCGACGGATGAGGTCGAAGAGCGGCGGCACGGGGAAGAGATTGTCTTTGATGACATGTTTGCCTTCCACAAAGTGCATCACCTTGGTCTGCGCGCCTCCGGTGCAATGTATCATGCCGTCGACGGCGGGACGCATTTCCGAAAGAAGGCGTTTCACGAAAGGTGCGTAGGTGCGTGTGGGCGAGAGCACGAGCTGGCCGGCGGTGAGGGGCGTACCCTCCACGGGGTCGGTCAGACTGCACGACCCTGAATAGACGAGTTCGTCGGGCACGGCGGCATCATAGGTTTCGGGATATTTCTCGGCGATGTACTTGGCAAACACATCGTGACGGGCCGAAGTCAGACCGTTCGAGCCCATACCTCCGTTGTAGGAATCCTCATAGACAGCCTGTCCGAACGAAGCGAGGCCTACGATTACGTCGCCCGCCTTGATGTTGGCGTTGTCTACCACATCGGCGCGACGCATACGGCAGGTCACTGTAGAGTCGACGATGATGGTGCGCACGAGGTCGCCCACGTCGGCAGTCTCGCCGCCTGTCGAGTAGATGCCCACACCCATTTCGCGCAGACGTGCCAGAAGTTCTTCGGTGCCGTTGATGATGGCCGAAATCACTTCGCCGGGAATGAGATGTTTGTTGCGTCCGATGGTCGACGAAACAAGAATGTTGTCGGTGGCGCCCACGCAGAGCAGGTCGTCGATATTCATCACGAGCGCGTCCTGCGCAATTCCCTTCCACACGCTCAAGTCGCCCGTCTCGCGCCAATAGGCGTAGGCCAGCGACGACTTCGTGCCCGCGCCGTCGGCGTGCATGATGTTGCAGTAGTCGGCATCGCCTCCGAGAATATCGGGGATAATCTTGCAGAATGCTTTGGGATAGAGCCCTTTGTCTACGTTTTTGATGGCATTGTGCACATCTTCTTTCGAGGCTGAAACGCCGCGGAGATTATAGCGCTGGTCGGTCATATTGTTGATGTGAGGTCTGATTTTTCGGCAAAGTTACTAATTTTAATCCATATTTCGAAAAAAACGGCGGCCTAATTGCCGAGTTTGCGGGTCTCGCCGATTTTTCATACCTTTGCATTGCCGTTTCTCACTTCTCAATTTCTCACTTCTCACGGGCCTCCCCCCCGATGAGAATAATGATGAGAATTTGATGAGAACCGACACAGTAGCTTGGCTCGCAAGAAATTGTCCTCGTGGGCCTGCGCGGGCGCTATGTATTGCGCCCCACCTTCATGCCATAATCTGTAACCATGACCCTTAAACCCCTACTTTCGCTCGCGCTCGGCATCTGCGGAGCCACCGCCTCGGCCACCGTCTGGTTTGACGGCACATCGCCCGTCAGTGTCTCCCTCGAAACTCCAGCCGACCTCGTCGTAGGCACAGCCCTCGAAATGTTCGGCTCCGACATGGAAGCTGTCACCGGCCGGAAATCCGTCACTCTCCCCTCACGAAAAGCCGTCATCAATCTCACGCAGCTCGACCGCGCCGGAAAGCGTCAGCGCCGCATGCTCGAAGAAGCCGGTGTGCCCGTCGAAGCCCTCGACACACTCACAGACGGTTTCAACATCACCCCTACGCCCGACGGACGATTGCTCGTGACAGGTTCAAACGCACGCGGCACAGCCTACGGCCTGCTCGAACTCTCGCGCAGCGCAGGGGTGAGCCCCTGGATATGGTGGGGCGACGTGGTGCCCCAGCGCCGCTCCCGACTCGAATGGCCCGACACGCTTCACGTCACCAAAGGCGCATCGGTAGAATTTCGCGGCATTTTCATCAACGACGAAGACTGGAGCCTCAACCCCTGGAGCTCGGCTACTTTTGAACCCTCGGCCGACGGCTCTCCCTCTGGCACCATCGGGCCTCGCACCTACAAAGAAATCTTCAAACTCCTCATGCGTCTGCGTGCCAACGCCGTATGGCCCGCCATGCACCCCTGCACCACCGCGTTCTTCGCCAATCCCGAAAACAAGCTCGTGGCCGACAGCTGCGGCATAGCCATAGGCACCTCGCACTGCGAACCGCTCCTGCGCAACAACGTGGGCGAATGGGACGAATCGCAGCGAGGCCGCTTCAACTACATCACCAATGCCGACCAAGTGCGCCACTACTGGACCGAACGCCTCGACCAAGTGCGCTCGTCGCAGGGTGGCAACATGTTTACCATCGGTATGCGTGGCATCCACGACGGCTCGATGGAGGGTGTAAAGACTCCTGAAGAAAAATTCGACGCTCTGCAACGGGTCATCGACGACCAGCAGCAGCTCATCTCGCGCCACATCGGCGACCCTTCGAAACAGATGCAGGTGTTCGTGCCCTACAAAGAGGTGCTCGAACTCTACAACCAAGGTCTCAACGTGCCCCCCTACGTCACCCTCATGTGGTGTGACGACAACTACGGCTACATCACCCGCCTCTCCGACCCGGACGAACAAAAACGCCCCGGAGGTGCCGGTGTCTATTACCACCTTAGCTACTGGGGGCGACCTCACGACCATCTCTGGCTCGCCACCACACCCCCAGGACTGGTCTACAACGAGATGCTCAACGCCTACCGCCACAATGCACGCCGTCTCTGGATAGCCAACGTCCACGACCCCAAGACTGCCGCCTATCCCCTCTCGCTGTTTCTCGACATGGCGTGGGACATCGACGCCGTCGACGGTGAAAACCTCGGCGAACATCTCCGCTCATGGCTCACCCAACAATTCGGCTCCGAAACAGCCCGACAAATCTATCCCGCAATGCGACGCTACTATGCACTGACCGCGCGCCGCCGACCCGAATTCATGGGGTGGAGTCAGGTGGAACTCGACAAACGCCTCTACTCCCGCGGCTTAAGCCCCGCAGCCGACACCGCCTTCAGTTTCTCTGAATTTGGCGACGAAGCCGACCGCTACCTTGAGGAATGGACCGACATCATGGCTCAGGTCGAGGCCGCCTCACAGACTGTGCGCCCCGAGTTGCGCGACGCCTACTTTGCCGCCGTCACCTATCCCGTCATCGCCGCCGGCTCACACGCCGTAAAGATGCTCGAAGCACAGCGCGCCCGCTCTCTCGCCGCAGGTGGCATCAAGGCCGAACGCCTCGCCGACGTAACTCTCGCTTCGGCACGCTCTCAGAATGCCTATCAGACAATTCGCTCGCTCACGCAATTCTACAACGACTCGCTCGCCGAGGGAAAATGGCACGGCTCGATGGACATGGCTCCCCGCGGGCTGCCTGTCTTCGCCGCCCCCTCGCTCCCGCTTCTCCTAACCGACGCCGAGACCGAGGCCGCCCTTGCCGCCGCACCCTCTCCCACACGTCACCCCCTTGACACCGATGGGGCAATAGCTCTGGCTGCCGCCGACTTTACCGGTCACGCAGGCTCTCACCGCCTCACTGAAATGCTCGGCCACAGCGGGCGCGCCGTAGAGCTCTCCCCTGCCTCTACTCTATCCTACGAAATCAGCATCGACAGCCTGATGGCCTCACCCCTTCTCACCGTGGCCCTCATCCCCACTCAACCCGCCGACAACGGACAGCTTCGTTTCTCGGTGAGCGTCGACGGCTCCACCCCGACAGAATTCGACCTCCGCGAAGCCTTCCGTTCCGAAGGATGGAAACAAAACGTGCTGCGCGGTCAGGCCCTCCGCTCGCTCCGTCTCCCCGACCTTGCACCGGGCACCCACACCATAACCCTCACGGCCATCGACCCCCACATCGTAGCCGACCAGATTCTCATCGACCCGCGTCCCTCCCGCTCCTACTACCTCTTCCCCACCCCGACACTCGGCGAATAGGCGGAAGCAAATTTCTCATTTCTCATTTCTCAATTTGTCAAGTTGTCATTTTGACAATTTGAGTCGATTTGAGAAACTTTTACCAAATAGATTTGCGAGAAACGTAAATTGTGTGAATGGGTTTTGAAGTGAGCGCGAAAATCACTATCTTTGCGCAAACGTTTAGAAGTCCACCTATAATCATCACCCCCATCGGAATGAACAACCTTGTCACGCGCGCAATGACCGGCATTGTCTATGTCGCAGCGATTGTCACGGCCGTAATCTATGGCGGAGCCTGGCTCACCGCCCTCATGGCCATCTTCGGCTTTTTCGCCCTTCACGAATTTCTGACCCTCACAAATGCTGCCAACGGCGGCGAGCGACGCGAAACGTTGTGGCTCGACCTTGTCGGGGGTGTCGTTCTGATTGCCGCCGCAGGGCTGACTGTGCCTGCGTCTGTATGGCTTATGGGTTTGACCGGACTCTACCTGCTGGCCCGGCCCGTGGTGCAGCTCTACACCCGCGAGGAAAAACCGATTCTCAATCTCGCCCTGACCTACATGGGGCTCGGCTACATCTGCCTGCCTCTGTGCCTTCTGTTGCTGATGCGCTCCTCATTGTTCAACGGCGAATTTTTCGTGCTCGCCATGTTTGTGATGATTTGGCTCAGCGACACCGGAGCCTATTGCGTAGGTTCGCTCATCGGGCGCCATAAGCTTTTCCCCCGCATCTCGCCCGCCAAGTCTATCGAGGGCTTCGTAGGGGGCGTGGTGTTTGCCATAGCCGCCGGTGTCGTGGCCCGCATCTGTTGGCCCGAGGCCTTCGGTCAATTCTCGGTTGTCGCCATGGGTGGCATGGGTCTCGTCGTGGCGGTGTTCTCTACGTGGGGCGACCTCGTGGAAAGCCTCATCAAGCGCAGCCTCGGCGTGAAAGACTCCGGCAACATTCTGCCCGGCCACGGAGGAATGCTCGACCGCATCGACTCGCTCCTCCTCGCCGCGCCCGCTACGGCCATCTACCTCTTCGTGGTCAGCTACTTCGCCTGATTCCATCCGAACGTCATACTTATCTTTCCAATACCCTTTTAATCAATGAACAAAACTTTTTACGCCGGAGCGGCCATAGCTATGCTCGCGCTGGCTTCTTGCAAACCCTCGGCTTCTACCGAGGCTAAGACTGACACGCAGGACGACGTGATTCTCCACGCCTGGTCGTGGTCGTTCGACACCATTGCAGCCAACATGAAGGATATCGCCGACGCCGGCTATGCCTACGTGCAGACTTCGCCCGCCAACACCTGCTTTGTGGGCGAGGGGGGCGGCATGGCGCTCTACTCGCAGCCCGGCGACTCGGTGAAGGGCAAATGGTATTACTACTACCAACCCACCGACTGGAAAGTGGGCAACTATCTGCTCGGCTCGCGCGACCAATTTAAAAACATGATGGACTCGGCCGCCAAGTATGGCGTGAAGGTCATCGTCGATGTTCTGCCCAACCATACAGCTGTCGACCACACGGCTGTGCTCCCCGACCTTGATGCAGCCGTAGGCGGCCACGCAAACCTTTTCCACGCCAACGGCTTCAACGACATCCGCGACTACAACGACCGCTACGAGTGTACCACCGGCATGATGGGAGGCCTGCCCGACGTCAACACCGAAAATCCCGACTTCCAGAAGTATTACATGGCCTACGTCAACGACCTCATCTCGATGGGTGTGCGCGGTTTCCGCTACGACACGGCCAAGCATATCGGTCTGCCCTCCGACCCGCTCGACTCTCTTGCCAAGGTCAACAATTTCTGGCCCGTTGCGCTCGGCGCAGAGGAGGTTGACGGCGTAAGCCTCGCCGCTACGCGCGACTCCCTCTTCATCTATGGCGAAGTGCTTCAGGACAAGAACGTCAAGGAGCTTGAATATGCGGCTCTTATGCCCGTGACAGCTTCGGCCTACGGTCATGCCCTGCGTCATTCGCTCGCCGCCCACCGCTTTGACGAGTCCGACTCTCTGGCCACGTCATGGCATCATTCAGCCACTCCCGACCGTCTCGTGACATGGGTTGAAAGCCACGACACCTATGCCAACGAGCACGAATCGGCCGGTCTCACCGACGAACAGATTCGCATGGGCTGGGTGCTTCTGGCCTCACGCGCCAACTCTACTCCCCTCTTCTTCAGCCGTCCCGCAGGCTCGACCCGCGAAAACTACTGGGGCAACAACCTCGTGGGTGCCCGCGGCAACGATGAGTTCCGTCATCCCGAAGTGGTGGCTGTCAACAAATTCCGCCGTGCCATGTCGGGCAAACCCGAAACCATTCTCACCAGCCTCGACGGCGCTATCGTAGAGATTTGCCGTGGCGACGGAGGTGTGGCTGTCATCAATCTCTCGGAAGCCAACCTGCCCCTCGAAATGCCTACGACCATTGCCGACGGCAACTATGGCGACCGCGTCTACAACAAAGAGTTTACGGTGCAGGACGGCATCATCCGCGGCGAACTCGCCCCGATGACCTCCTACATCATCTCGCGCTATTGATAGCCGAATTTCGCACACATAACAATTAAGCCGGAATTGACCCAATCGGTCAGCTCCGGCTATTTTTTATTTTTCACAATAATTTTCCAAACTACGAAAGTAGGGACGCGATTCTTCGCGTCCGCAGCGACGTTGGCACGGCGTTTCAGGGCAATTCGACATCGTGGGGGTGCGAGGACGCGAAGAATCGCGTACCAACCATCCCCCTATCATCTTCTCATTTCTCATCTTCTCAAGAAAGCGAAGAGTGAGAAGTGAGAAGCGCGGGTGGGACAGCCGTCGGGGTCAGCGGCCGCGTTTTGTGGTGACGAGGATTGCGCCGTTGGCTCCGCGCGACCCGTAGATGGCCGCATCCTTGAGCACCTCGACACTCTCGACGTCGTTGATGTTGATGCCGTTGAAGTCGGCCACCTGCACGCCGTCTACCATGTAGAGAGGTTCAGACGACGAAAGGAATGATTTGACGCCGCGAATTATGGCGCGTCCGTCGGGGGTGATTTCAAGTCCCGGCACAAGCCCCTTGAGGCCATTGAGGATATCGTGTGCGCCCGTGGCCTTGAGCTGTGCTCCCGTTATGCCCTCCGAGGCATTCATGCGCTCACGGCGCGACACATAGCCATAGCCGAGGTCCATGAGTTCGGGGGCTTCTACGGCGGTCATCGCCGCGCTTTTCGGCTGATTTGTGTCAACGAGGGTGATTTTGATTGACTTTCGCCCTTCGAGGGGGATGCTGTAGATTTCCTTCTGATATTTCACGTAGAGAGTATCGGAGGCGGGTTGGTCGGAGAAACCGAAGCGACCCTTCTTGTCGGTGGTGGCATAGGCATTCGGGTCGTCGGCCCACACGCGCACTTTCTTTATCGGCTTGCCGGCAACGTCTACCACAAGGCCGTTGAACGGAATCTGCGCCGAGGCTGTCAGACCTATCACGGCGAGCAGAAATGTGACGATGAGATTTCGCATGGCTTTTGAGGGGTTAAGAAACAAAGACCGGCACGAATGTTTTTGTTTTCGCACCGGCCTTCTGTTGAGTTGACTTGTTATTTCTTTCAATTAAAGTTTGTAGACTTCAGTGCCGGCGAGGAGGAAGCAACCTGTTCCGTAGTCGTCGAAGTCGGGCACTGAGTCGTAGGCCACGGGCTGACCATCCTTAGGCTCTTTGCCTGTGCCCTGCACGTAGCCCAGGTAGCCGTTGGGGTGTACTGCGTCGTTGATGAGCGCGTTCCAGGCCTTGGCGATGACAGGCATGTATTTGGCGCGGTCGAGCAGACCGGTGCGCACGCCGTAGGCCATGCCGTAGACGAAGAGTGCGGTGCCCGTGAGTTCCTTGCCGCCGAAGTTCGAGGGGTCGTGGAGCGAGACGTTCCAGAAGCCGTCTTCACGCTGGCACTTCACGAGGGCCTCACACATGGTCTGGAGGTCTTTGATGTACTGCGCGCGGTGGGGGTCGCCTTCGGGCAGGTCTTCGATGGCACGCACATAGGCAGCCACTACCCAACCGTTGCCGCGGCTCCAGTAGCAGTTCTTGCCGTTAGGCTCCTTATAGGGGGGCACGAAATCGGCGTCGCGCCACCAGAGACCTTCTTTCTCATTGAAGAGGCCGCCTGCGAGGGTGTTGCGGGCCCATTCATACATCTGCCAGCCCTTCTCGGCATAGGCGGGGTCGCCGGTGGTCTTCGAGAGTTTGGTGAGCACGGGCAGTCCCATCTGGATGGCGTCAATCCATGTCCAGTCGTCCACCTGCGGGGTGTTGACGAGCATGTTCATGGCTGCCTTCGTCTTGGTGAGACGCTGAGGTTCGGGGCAGAGGTTGTAGAGGTCGATGTAGGTCTGCGCGCAGCAGTAGTTGTCGGCGTTGCGCGAGGTGGTGTCGTCGCGGCGCATGCCCCATTTGAAGCCGTCGGCCCATTCGATGGCATAGTCGAGCAGACGGTTGGAGGGATGGATGGAATAGAGGGCCATCAGACCTTCGAAGTAGACACCGCGGGTCCAGATGTTGGCCTCGTAGACTTTCTTACGCGAATAGTAAGGGATGCCTTCGAGCGGGTCGGGGTGTTTCTTCATGTAGTGGTCGTTGACCTTGATGAGGGTCTTGAGTGTCTCGGCGCGGGGAGGCAGCTGGGTGTCGTTGCTCTCGGTCTTGGCAAAGGCCATCGTCGAGCACAGGAGCGCCACGGCTGCGAAGATGATTTTCTTCATGGTGGAGAACTGAGGATTATTTGTATGAGATTGGGGTTAATGTTACTTGCGAGTTGAGTCCGGAGGGCACCGTGGGCCAGTCGGCAAACGAGAAGGTGCGCGCGCCGGTGACGGTGGCCACGTTGGCGTCCTTGAAGCGTCGCCATTCCACGCCGCGGCGTTCGAAGTCGGCTATGCGGTTGGCCTGAAGGTTGGTGACGTCTATCGTCAGGGTGTTCTTTCCCTTGCGCAAGAAGCGTCCCACACTCGTCTCGAAGGGCACTGCCCAGAGGGTGGTGACATCCGTGCCGTTGATGTTGACGCGGGCGCTTTCGCAGACGTCGCCCAGCGAGAGGAGCCAGTCGTCGGCGGTGGCGGGGTCGAAGTCAAACGTGACGGTGTAGCGTCCTGTCGCGCTGTTCACCTTGACACGTTCGTCGGGGAGCGAGGTCCATGCCGTCAGGGTGTCGGTGGCAAACGTTTCGGCTATCTCGGGGTCGCTCTGGGGGAAGGAGATGCTCCAGCCGCGCTCGATGGCCACAGGCTCACCCGCGGGGGTGAAGTAGGTCCAGGCGGCGGCTTCGACGTCGGTGGGGAAGGTCTTGACGAGTATGCTCTGCCCGGGTTGCAGACGCAGGCGCAGGTCGGTGGTGCCGTCGGCTGCGGCGCGTGTCTGTGCCTTGCCCGACTCGCCCGTGAGGGGGTCGAAAAGCATGGCCGAGGCTGAGGGGACGGCGAGGTTCACCCACCCGTCAATCGGGGCGTTGCGCAGCAGCGAGATGAAGTAGTTGTGGCCTCCCGCTTCGTTGGTGCGACGTATCATGTGGAGTCCGTCGCGACGGAGGGGTTCTCCCTTCACTCCTGTCTGTGCGAGGGCTTCGGTGATGGTCGGAGCCATGATGAGGCGGCCTTTGCCGTAGGCATGGATGCCGTTGCCCTGAGGGATGAGCTTGAGGATTTCGGAGAGTGCGTCCTGACGGGCGGCGAGGTCGGAGAGACCCGGCACGTCTCCGGGCAACTCACCCACGAAAATCACCGTGGCGCCCGCGCGTGCTTTCTGGAGCAGCGAGGCGAGTGTCTCGGGCTTGACCACCTTCATCGGAGGCACGATGATGGCGTTATACTTGTTGCCGCCGCGCGAGAGCAGTCGTCCCGAGGGGTCGATGGCGAGCATGTCGATGAGGGCGTCGCTCAGATAGTCTACGTCGAAGCCCTGTCCCATCACTTCGGCCACGGCTGCCTTGACGTCGGGCATACGCTGGTCCATCTTGTGGATGTCAAACATCAGGTAGGGCGTTCCTCCCTGGCGCGTGATGATGTCTTCGAAGGGGAAGAAGAGGAGGAAATCGTTGTCGGGTGTGCCGGCCGATAGTGCGGCCTGCGTGCGCGAGATGTAGCGGAAGAGTCCGGGGGCGTCCTGCCAGAACGAGTTGGTGGGCGACACGTTTATCGAGGCGTAGAAGAGCCAGCCGGGGAAGGGTTCGCGAGCGGGCGAGTAGGGTGCGCCGTGGAAATAAACGTGGTTGACGCCCGAGCATAGCATCTGGTCGATTTCGGGTTTGCAGCGTGCGAGCGAGGTGTGGAAGTGTTCGGTGAGCCACGTCAGGGTCTCGGCCGAGGTGAGGGGGCGGCCTGCGAGGTGTGCGGCCGACGAGGCGAATTTAAGCACGGCGGGGTCGGCGTCGCTGGGGCGCGAGGGGCCTGTGGCGTGGAGTCCGGGGATGTCGAAGTCGCTCTTGCCGAACGATTCGCATTCTGGGATGTCGACGGCGGCATAGATGTCGAGGATGTTGGCGGGCGAGCCGTGGCTCTGGTTGCGGATGGTGGCTCCGTGCGAGTGTGCCCAGCGGGTCCACACGTCGGTGAAGTTGTCGCGCAGGAGGCGTGCCAGGGTGGTGCGGTAGTCGCGGATGATGCGCGGACGGATGCCGGTGTGGTTTTCCTCGTCTACGAATTCGGGCAGGAACGATTCGAGGCGATAGCCGTGGTCGGCTTCAAACTCGGCGAGGAAGTTGTCGGTCCACGACGAGCCGTAGACTTCGTATGAGTCGTTGAAGAACGAGGTGGGCGTCAGGTTTTCGCGCCCTTCGAATGCGCGGTCGAATTTGGCCAGATAGCGTTTCACGGCCAGCGAGTCGTAGTGGTTGACCACGTAGCCTTCTCCGCCGGGGGCGGCTCGTTTCACCATCTGGAACGTAGGGCCGCAGAACAGTGCGTAGACCGTCCAAGGCTCTCCCTTGTGGGCGCGCCACGTCAGGACGGTGTCGTTTTTGAGGTGTTCGGTGACGTTGATGCGTTGCTTGCCGTCGGGGCTGACTGCGAGCAGGTGCTGCAGGCGTGCCACGCCGCGCTGACGGGGGTCGGCGGGACGGATTGCCTCTTCGACGCGTCGTTTGGCTCCGGTGGTGAATTTTTCTACGATATACTTTTTGGCGGCATCGTCGGTGGTGACTTCGGGACCTCCGAATGGCCAGCCCGTGCCGTTGTTCATATCCACCTGCAGCCCGAGGCGACGCGCTTCGGCGGTGGTGTGGGCCAGCATGTCCATCCATTTGTCCGAGAGGTAGGGGATGTCGTTGGCTTCGTTGCCTTTCACTCCGTAGATGGGGGTGATTTCCACGCCTCCGAGACCTTTGTCGGCCATTTCTGAGAGGTTGAACGTGAGGCCTTCGGGGTCGACGGCACTACCGAGCCACCACCAGCGCACGAAGGGGCGCGTGAGGGTCGACTCCTCATACCAGTCGGTGGGGAGTTGCTGCGCTGTCAGGGGGAGCGCGCCTCCGAGACCGAGACACAGCGCTATGGCATAACGTGAGATTTTCATTTTCCTATTGTAAGGGCCATCAGGCCGATTATTACGTCGTTTGAAAGTGTTTCGAGTGTGAGCGAAGAGAGCTGTTTCGACGGGTCGAGGGCTATTTCGGCCATGACGCCCGCCCCGCCTTCTATCTGACGTCCGTAGACTCCGCTGCCCTCGATGTGGTCGGTGAGCCGGCGCGAGGTGAGGCCTGTCTTGAGGTGCAGACGCATGGGCTGGGGAATGCCGTGGTTGGTGTAGGCGTAGTCGTCGGTATAGAAGTCTTGCTCTATCGGTGCCCATGTGAAGGGGCTGACGAGCGGATAGACGGTCGACGTGCCGTCGGTGTATCTCACCGTGATTCGTCCCGCCTCCATCTTGTGTTGCATGTGGTTGCACGAGCCGGCAAGGGCGGCATAGAGTTTGGTGCCTGACCCTGAGAGGGGCACGGTGACCGAGTCGGGGTAGTTGTCCCACAGAGAGGTGAAGACGATGTCGCGCCCTTCGGCTGGGATGCGCAGGGGGATGCCGAGCGGGGTGACAAACTCGCCTCCGGCTGCCGTGGCGAGGGCTCGGAGTCCGCTGTTGTCTACGGCAAAGGTGTCTGTCGGGTGACACCACTCCCCTATTCCCTGACGCGGCATGCGCAGGGTGGTCGATGCGGGTGCGGGCGAGACGTAGTCTTCGCGGAAGAGGTCGTTGAGGCGGGCGTTAAACGAGCCGTCGATGTCTACGGTCACCATCTCCGAGGGTATCTCCTCAAAGTCGCTGGCTATCGCGCTTTTCTCATTCTCATTTCTCACGGAAGCCCCTGTGGTGAGATTTTTCTCATTCTCATTTCTCACGGAGGCCATAAGCTTGAGAAATTTCTCATTCTCATTCTCACGGGCCGACTCGATGACGTTCCACCAGGTCTGCACGCCGTTGGTCATCTCTACGAATTTGCAGTATTTGCCGCGGCGCTCCTCGCGTCCGGTCGGGCGGTTCATCTGCCCGCGGTCCTTGCGCACCACTTTCACTTCCGAGCGTGCTGCGGCAGGCACCTTGATGCGGATGCGCGGCTCGAGAAACGACATTGTTTCAGTCTCCCATTCGGCGGGGCGGCCGTCGATGGTCACTTCGAGGTTTCCCTTGGCTCTCACCACGAGTTCTACGGGTGTGTCGCCCGGGTAACGGTTTTCTATCGTATAGGTCTCGGTATTCTCATCGAGGCTGCGGGCAAACTGATAGGAGATGTCGGGGAGCGAAATCGAGGCTTCCTTCCAGTCGGCGGGATAGCCGGGCATCACTTCTACCGTCTTGCGTCCGAGCAGGTCGGGGCGTATGCCGAACAAGCCTTCGGTCAACGCACGCCCCCACACGCCTATCGGGTCGGCGAAGTCGCGGTAGCATTCGCCGCGGGCAGCGTCATATTGCGAAATCTGTCCGAAGTTGAGGGGCGAGGCTCCCTGATACATATTGTCGATGACACACCCCATCATCAGGGCATAGGCTTCGTCGCTGCGTCCCGCTTCCCAAAGTGCGAGCGCCGTGTGCATCACCTCGGCTATGGCCACGTTGTTGATGCTCCACGCATATGGTTTCCAGTCGGTTGTCGAGACGGTATAATACTTCTCGCCGTTATATCGTCCCACGGGGATGTGAGGGATTTCGGCCTCTACGTAACCCGCCGCGGCATAGCGGTCGAAGGGGTCGCCCACTTCCGAGTCGATGGCATGATAGATGGTCCAGAGCGCTGCCGAGGGGTGGAGACGCTTCTTGCCCATGGTGTCCTTGAATTCGGCCCAATGGCCTTCGTCGCTCATCCACAGCACCGAGTCGATGGCGCGGCCTATGGCTTCGGCTTCGGCGCGGTAGGGGGTTGCGTCCTCGCCTATCGCTTCGGCCACCTGCGCGGCCAGTTGGTTGGCAAATTTGTTGTAGGCCGACGAGTGGGTCACCTGCCCTCCGTCATAGTAGAGCGCATCGCTCGCCCAGATGCAGCAGTAGGCGTCATAGAGGTGGTCGCCGTCGGGGTCGAAGTTGAGTTTCTCCCATGCGAGGTGTCTCTGAAGTGTGGGCCAGAGCTTGCGCATCGCTGCCGTGTCGCCTGTGTGGCGGAAATGGCGCAGCATCGCGTCGGCATAGACGAGGTTCATGTCGTAGTGCGACATTTCGTCCTTGTGGCCCGGGCGGCGGCAGATGTAGCCGTTTGAATACATCGGGGTGGCCCACTTCTTTTCGGCGCGTGCAAGGTTGGCTTTCGGGTCCTGACACGGGTGAGGATAGATGGCGGGAATGTCGGTTATCTGATTGTCGGCATAGTTGAGCAGATGGGTGAGCGAACGGTCGTGACGCCCTACAGCATTGCCGGCGTAGGCTCCGCGCCAACCGAGGTGGGGGGTGCGCCAGCCTATCGAACCGTGCAGCCATGCCTCGCCGCTCCAGATGGCATCGGCGGCTATGGCCAACGCTCCGCCTATCGGGTTGAGCAGACTCTCGGGGGTGGAGATTTTCACCGTCGAGGCGAGGGCTTCTCTCTCAGCTTCGGCCCGGTCCATGAGCGCGGGCAGTTCGGCTGCCTTTGCGGGGGTCACTCCGGCCGGAAAGAGGGCCACGTATTTCGTTTCGCCGGGGCGCAGGATGATTGAGCCTTCGTAGACAGGCTTCTTCGAAATCTTGTATTCCGAGGCGGGGATGACAAGGTGGAGCTCTTTGCGTTCTTTCGGCCCGTATTCCACCGTGACCTCATCGCCCTTGACAGTGAAGACGTTGCCTTTGCAATATTCGTCCTTAAGCTCGAAGCAGTCGGCGGGGTCGACTCCGAGGTCGCCCTCGCGCGAGAACTTTTTCTCGGCCACACCTCCGAAGCGCACGGGTATGCTCACCTCGCTGTCCGTGCGGTTGGTGAGGCTCCACAGAGCGGCGTCTGACGAGCGGAGCACCTGAGCCTGCACCTCGACACCTCCCTGCTCGTAGTCCATACGTCCGGGCGTGTACGTTGAGCGGAGTTTCCCTTTCGGAAGGGTGAAACGCATGTTGCCCCCCATTCGCGGCAGGTAGATACCGAATTCGGGAGTGTCTGAAGCGTCGACGCGAAATCCCGTGTGGGCGCCGTAGAGACCGCGGTTGAATTTGCGCGCTTTCCCCGAGAGTTCCACCGAGATGGCGTCGGCCGAGGGCGTGTAGTGCATTGCCATTGTTGTGTCTGAAGGGGTCTGCCCCGCCCCCCCGAAGTTGGCCGAGGGCGTGAACGAGCAGCCGAGAAGTCCCCCTGCCGTCACAGCGAGCGCCGACAGGATAGACCTTGTTCTTCGGAGGATTATCTTTCTCATTTTCTCATTTCTCAATCAAAATGTCAAAATGTCAATTTGTCAAAATGTCAATTTGACACTTCTCACTTCTCAAAAGCCACCGCCTGCTGAGAAGGCTCCGTCGTGGGGCTGCGTTACGGCATCGGCTTAATCCCCTCCCAGCGCACGTTCCATGTGCCGTCCTTGGGGAAGCCGGGGTTTTCCACCTCGCAACCGTCCCAACCGGCAGTCATCAGCGCCACAGCTGTGAGCAGACCGCCGTTTCCGGGCAGATAGCAGCGCAGACGTCCGTCCTGATAGTTGTGGCCGTTGGGCAGATAGGTGTTGGTGCGCTTGTCCATGAGCAGCGCGTCGATAGCTTTTTCGGGCTGACCGAGGCGCACGGCACACATGGCTGTAGTCGGATAGTCCCAGCCCCAGGTGCGTCCCCAGTTCCAGTTGTCGTAAATCCAGTCGAAGGTCTTGTCCATCACGTCCTCACGCACGAGGTTGCACTTGGGCAGCACTCCCAGCGCGGCGAGCACGGCCATGTGGTCTGACGTGAATCGGATATCCTTGTAGGTGTCGGTGGCAGTCTCGGCTGCGAGGTAGAGACCCTCTTCGCCGGCGGCGAGGGGCGAGAGTTTGTCGATGATTTCGTCCCAGTTGAGATTGCGGCCTTCTCCCTTGCGCTCGCGCCATTTCTGCGCGGTGTCAAGTCCGAAATGCCAGTAGCTCAGTTCGAAAGGCGGGTTGACAGTCTCGGCGGCTCGCAGCGTCTCCTGCGCGGGGATAGCGCCGCGGAGCACGTAGCGGTTGCCCAGGCCGTCATACTCGGCGAAGTCGGCCATGAATTCGGCAGTGCCCTGCACGAGGTCGTAATATTGGTCGATGATTTTCTTCTTCGATGCCTCGTCGGGAGCTTCGCGATAGAGCAGTTCGGCCAGATAGATGAGGTGGGGCTGCTGCCATATCAGATACGAACCCACGTTAGAGGGGGCTTCCGTGCCCGACGGGTCGGTCATCTTCATCCAGCGCAGGCCTTTGAATCCCTGACGGGCGGCTATGTCGCGGGCCACGGTCTTGACCGAGTCATACCAGGGCAGCGTGCGGGCCAGCAGGTCGCCGTGTCCGTAGAGCGCAAACTGTGCCTGATGCCACCATATCATTTCCATGTGATATTTGCCAAACCATGAGTTGTAGGTGAGACCGGTCTCCTGCGGAGGGGTCACTCCCGCGCACTGGGCGGCAAGGAGGTACTGCGACAACACCACGCGGCGTTCAAGCTCGGCGGCTCGCGGGTCGGTGCACTCGCTGAAGTCCACCACTCCACCCTCGCGCCAGAATTTCTGCCAATAGGCCGAAGCGTCTTTCTGCGACTTTGCAAACGACAGTCCGTCGCGACCCTCGGGACGTTCGGGCGTAAACTCTGCCGTGAAGCTCCATGTGTCTTGCGTCGGGGTGATGACCGCCTTGTTGCGTCCGTCCATCACGGGAGCCGAAGCACCCTCCCACGTCAGATTTATATAATAGGTGGTCGAGTCGAGCGTGTGGCGCAGCAGGGCCGAGTTGTCTGAAGTGGCCACGATTTCAGTCAGGTGGAGCGAGTCGGCGCTCCAGTTGCAGGCGTCATCGGCATGTTTGCCCGTCGGGTAAGGCAGACGGATGCTCACAGGCAGACGCGAAGCCGACGTTATCGAGGCGGCGAGCATGTCGAGCTCGGGATCGCACACGGTCTCCACCTTCACGCGCTCTCCGGCATGGGTAAACTCCGAGGTAATCTGACCGTTCATCATGTCGAGGGTCTGGTCGATGTCGCTCACCGACGCGGGCGTAAGCCCCTCGAAACCTATGCAACCGAGGTGCAGACGATGAGGATTTTCGCGAAACCAGTTGGCCGCGTCCTGCTGACGGCCCAGCTCTTTATACTGAGCGGCATAAAGCTCCTTATGACCGCGCCCGAAGTCCATCTCCTTGAGAGTCTCCGCGAAACGCAGATTTTCGGGATTGGCAAACTTATGCCAGCCCCACTCGCTCTGGGTGCCGAGAGGCACACCGTTCGTATAGTATTCAGGGAAAGATTGCAGACCCGTCACGTCAACCGTCACGGCAAAGCCGCCGTTGCCGACAGTGAGCGAAGCCATAGTGTCGATAGCCGTAATGTGGGGATTGTTACGGGCCACGAGTGCATCGCGGTCAATGCCCGAAGTGGTCTTGCATGAAGTGGCGGCGCCAAGAAGCCACAAAGCGCCCGTACCTAACAGTAGATATTTACCCGAGGTAAGCATTGTTTTGACGTGAGAGTTTTTTGGTATGAATGCCCCCGCAGACGAAGGCAAAGACTAAGGTTGATGAAACGCCGCGACACCGCGCAAAATCGTTTCAACCGCAAAATTACAAAAAAATATTCTTATATCCAAAATTTGCCTCCCCACCCCCGACCAATTTCTCATTTCTCATTTCTCATAATCATTATCATCTTGTCAAAATGTCAATTTGTCGTTGCCTGAAAAAGGTTGACTGTCGGATGGTTTTATTCCTGCCAGAAGTTGACTCGTTAGCTGTTATTCCTGAAGGAGGTTGACTGGTGGTTGTTATGCCTGGTA
>JAIDCC010000033.1 GCA_029056055.1 Duncaniella sp. | reverse complement strand
CCGCTAATCCCCCGTCGCCGGGGGGGGGGAACCCCGGCGGACGGGGATTAGCGGCGGCGGGCGGCGCGGGCGGCGCGACGGGCTTTAGCTTTCTTGGTGGGGTCCTGGAGGAACTGGATGCGCACTTTCACGCAGCGGTTCATCTTGGCAAGCATGTCGCGGGTCGAGGCGTCGTCTACACGACCGATGTTGTTGTAGACACGACCCACAGATCCGGCTGCACCGGCTGTCCCGACGGAACCGGGCGCGTTGTTGAAGATTGAGGGGTCGAAGCCTTCGCGGGGTTTGAGGTCGTCGAACACCTTTGGCTGCTGACCGTGGAATTCGGGGTATTCGAGGAGCCAGTCGCGCACGGTGTAGGCGCGGTTGGTAGAAAGCTCGTTGTTGCGTCGGCGACCCACTTCGGCTGCGTTAGCACCCGAGTAGTTGTCCTGCGACGTTGCGAAGCCTTCGAGGGTGATGGTCTGAATCTTGGCGTTGTCGAGGATTTCGCGGATTTCGCGGACGGTCTCGGCGTTGGTGTGGTCGGCGATGTGGCCGGTGTTGCCGTTGAGGGCTGCATACATGTCGGCGAGCGAAACGAGCTTCTGACCGGGATAGTTGCCGAAGTAGGCCTGCACGTAGGGAAGGCCCTCGTTGGCGTTGAGGCCGAACGATTTGTCTTCGTAGTAGTTGGGGTCGGCGAGGAGCTTCTGGTCGAGAGTAGCGTCGTCGATACGGTAGTGCCAGAGGTAGATTTTGCCTACGCGGCGGGGGTCGCCGTAGATAGGAGCGTAAGAGAAGCCGGCTTTCTCGGCGAACTCTTCCATAGCTTCAAGTTCGAAGGGGAGCGAGATGGCGCCTTCGCCCATTTCGTAGCCGCGGGGGAAACCGTCGAGCTCGAACTCGTTTGAAGCCGATTCGGTGGGGAAGTCTTCGATGGCGCGGCCGTCGAGGGGCAGGCCGTCAAGGATGGCACGCATGGCGCCTTCGGTGTCGACGTAGCGCTTCTGGGTGTTGATACCGCCGGTGAGGTAGTCGATGGCGTGGACCACTGACGATTTGACCTGCGGGGCGTCGTTACGACCCGAGTAGTTGTTGGGATAGAAGACGTAGAAGGTGATTTCAGAGTAGGGTTCGACGGTGCGGTCGATGACGTAGACGTCGCGGTGGTGTGTCTCGTTGTAGCGCGAGGTGTAGGTGTGGGTGGCCGAGGTCTTCCATCCGCGCGAACGCTTGGAGTCGAGGTAGAAAGTGAAACCTACGTCGAGACCCACGTTGCAGTCCCATTTGTGGGCGGCGTGGTCGGCCTGACCATACTCGAGGTCGAAGTTAGTCTGATAGAAGATGCCGCGCACCTTGAAGTCGAGCGAGAAGCGTTTTGCGCGGGTGAAGAAGCGCGAGTATTGCAGTTCGAGGTGGCCCGACCATTCGTTGTCGGAGCCGTGGGAGTGTTCGTAGCCGAGGTGGTGAACACCGCCGATACCGGCCGTAAACATGAACTGGTTCATACGCTTGGGCGAGTTGACACCCTCGTAGCCCATGAAGAGGCGCGTGAGGTTGAGGATGACCGAGCCTGAGATGTCCCACCAGTCGGTGCGCATCTTTCGGTAGGGGGTGTTGTCGCTGCCGATGAGGATGGGGCCTTGTCCGTAGTGGCCCGTGAGGTATTCGGTGTAGCCTTGCGAGTTAGACTTGATGAACTCGATTTTGAGAGCGACGCCGGGCGTAAACCATTTGCCTATGCCGACGCTCCAGTCGGGCGAAAGGGTGCCCTTGAAGTTTCCGAGGTTCGAGTAGTCTCCGCGGAAGGAGTGGTAGCCGTAGGTTCCGAAGAGAAACCAGTTTTTGCCGAATTTGTTGGTCACCACCTGATAGGGGGTGAGGTTTTCGCGGTGGATAGAGTCGGTGACCGGGCCTTGGATTTCCTCGGCATACTCGTAGATTTTCTCAAATCCGGCACGGTCGAGCGAGTCTTTCACCTGCTCGGGTGTAAGACCGCGGAAGTCATACTCATAGGAGCTCTTGGGGGTCTCCATGGGGGTGACTTCGGGGGTCTGGGCCGCGAGGCCTGAGGCTCCGGCCATCAGGGCTGCGGCCAGGATGCCGCAGAGTCGCGAGCTAAACGTTCTATGTCCCTTGTTGTAAAACATTGCGTCTACTGAAATGTAAAGAGGTATAACTGAAAGTCTTTGTCAAATAGGATAATAGGAGTAGCGGAGGGCTTGGTGCGGAGTGTGGGGGGGGGAAGTTAGGTTGATGATTCCGCGGGCGCTCCGGAGGGGTCAGAGGCAGGCGGCGCGAGCCATCGAAGCGAGCCGTCCGGCAGGGTGAGGTTTGTCGTCGCGGTCGTCGGGGCGGCGGTTGGCGTCGTGCTGCCGGGAGTCGGCGTCGGCGTAGGGCGAACTCTTCGGCGAGTGATACTCGGGCACGATTTCTTTCATCTGGGCCACTATGGCGCGGTCGTCATAGGTGCGGGCCACGTTGATGAGTCTGTCGATGCGGCGGCAAACCTTGTCGTAGGGTTCGGCCGACACGCGCGCCGTCTTGATTTTGGGATGGGTGGTGGGGAGCACCTTCTCATCGTCGGCCAGCAGCTCTTCGTAGAGTTTCTCGCCGGGGCGCAGGCCCGTGTACTTGATTTCGATGTCATAACGTCCCGAGAGGGCAATCATGCGTCGGGCGAGGTCGGAGATGCGCACCGGGCTACCCATGTCGAAGACGAAGATTTCGCCGCCGTGGCCCATCGTGGCCGCCTGAAGCACGAGCGAGCAGGCCTCGGGGATGAGCATGAAATAGCGTATGATGTCGGGGTGGGTCACCAGGACGGGACCTCCGCGGCGAATCTGATTGCGGAAGAGGGGGATGACCGAGCCGTTCGACCCGAGCACGTTGCCGAAGCGCGTGGTGATGAACTCGGTCTTACACCCGGGGGTGTTGTTGAGGCTCTGGCAATAGATTTCGCAGATGCGTTTCGAGCAACCCATCACCGAGGTGGGGTTGACAGCCTTGTCGGTGGAAATCATCACGAAGCGTTTCACCTCATGCTTGGCGGCGAGGTCGGCGAGCTTGCGGGTGCCGTCGACATTGTTGAGCACGCTCTCCACGGGGTTGTCTTCCATCATGGGCACGTGCTTGTAGGCGGCGGCGTGGAAGATGATGTCGGGGCGGGTCTCGCCGATGATGGCGTCCATGCGGTGGGTGTGGCAGATGGAAGTGACCACCGTGCGGCACTCCACTTCGGGATAGAGGCGCTCCATGTTGATGCGCACGGCGTGGAGGGGCGATTCGGCCTGGTCGATGAGCACGAGGCGCGAGGGGCGCGACTGAGCCAGGAGATAGACGAGCTCGGAGCCGATAGAACCGGCGGCGCCAGTCACCATGATGCAACGTCCGGTGATGCGCTCGGCCACGGCCTCCATGTCGATGGTGATGGGCTGACGTTCGAGCAGGTCGGCCATCTCGAGGTCGATGAGGTCTTTGTGGGCATAGCCGTAGGCGCCGGGGCCTGAGGTGGTGTTGCGCAGGTAGAGGTCGTAGAGCACCTTTGCGCACACTCTGATGCCTCCGAGGAGGCAGACGGCTATGGCGAGCTGGAGCAGGAGGTCGGAGAAACGGATTTCAACGAGCCACGAGTCGGTGTGGAGCAGCAGGCGCACCGCCATGATGATGGCCACACCGGCGAGGAGCGCACACCCGACGCGGGCGAGGTCGGCCATAGTGGTCTGGCGGATGATACCGGCATAGGTGTGGAAGAGGCGGAAACCTATCACGAAGGCCACGAGGTAGAGCGCCAGCGTAGGCACGAGCAGACCGAAGTTGCCCACGGTGGTAAGCAGTGAGTGGTTTACGGCGTAGGCGATGATGCCGGCCAGATAGACCAGAGCGCAGTCGAGCAGCGCGATAATCCAGAAGGGCAAAGCCTTGCGGGTCATGTAGAAGTTCAGGAGGCGCTGCATAGGTCAATGATTTTGGTGGCTATCATTCGGGCTTGGTCGGGGGTGACCCACGGGCCGGAGGGCAGACAGAGTCCGCGCTCGAAGAGGCTCTCGGAGGTGCCGTCGGTGACGGCGGGGGCGTCGGCATAGAGCGGCTGCATGTGCATAGGCTTCCAGAGCAGACGTGTCTCGACATTGAGGTCGGCCAGGGCCTGCATGACGCTCATCGGAGTGGCGCCGCCGGGATTGGCGGGATCGATGAGTATGGTCGAGAGCCAGAAGTTGGCGTCGCTGTCTGTCGAGGGATTGTCGTGGAACTCCACCCACTTCACTGAGGCAAACACCTCGCGGTAGATGGCGGCGAGGGCGCGGTGGTGGGCCAGGTGGTCGTCGAGGATGGTCATCTGGCCGCGGCCTATGCCGGCCGAGATGTTGGAGAGGCGGTAGTTGAAGCCGGCCACGAGGTGGTGGTAGTAGGGACGGTCTTCGCGGGCCTGGGTGGCGTAGAAGACTGCGCGGCGGCGGGTCTCGGCGTCGGGGCAGACGAGAGCGCCTCCGCCCGAAGTGGTAATCATCTTGTTGCCGTTGAACGACAGGATGCCGAAGCGTCCGAACGTAGAGCATTCGCGGCCTTTGTAGCAGGAGCCGAGAGCCTCGGCGGCATCTTCCACCACGGGGATGTCATATTCTTTGGCCACGGCGAGCAGCTCGTCTATCATGGCGGGCATACCGTAGAGGTGGACTATGACGATGGCCTTGGGCTTGCGTCCGGTGGCGGCGATGCGCTCGTCGATGGCGCGGCGCAGCAGCGAGGGCGACATGTTCCAGGTCGAGGCCTCGGAGTCGACAAACACGGGGCGCGCTCCCTGATAGAGCACGGGATTGGCCGAAGCGGCAAAGGTGAAGCTCTGGCATATCACCTCGTCGCCCGGGCCAACGCCGAGCAGCACGAGAGCCAGATGTATGGCGGCGGTGCCGGCCGAGAGAGCGGCCACTTCGAGGTGGTCGAGCTCGGGATGTCCGGCAGTTATGAAGTTCTTGAGGTCTTTCTCAAAACCGTCTACGTTGGGGCCGAGAGGCACCACCCAATTGTCGGCGAACGCCTCGTCGATGTATTCGCGCTCGCGGCCGCTCATGTGGGCGAGGCAGAGGAGTATACGCTGTTCAGGTTTCATGACTGTTTTCAGAGGTCGGTGATAAAAAGTTGAGGTCAAGCGGTTCGTTGGGAAGAAGAGGGAGAGGAGATTTGGCCGTCGGCGACTACGGCAGCCTCCCACCGGGCGCCGGCGCTGAAGACTCCGGGCAGGATGGTGGCGAGGATGATGGCTATGTCGCCGGCAAACGAGCGGCTGGCGAGATAGTCGAGGTTGATGCGCACCTTGTCGGGGAAAATGACCGTGTCGTTGTAGGCCACGGGGTCGGCCACCGAGGCGAGGAGTTGCTCCTCGTTGCGATACTTGAGTGTCGCGGGGCCGGTGATGCCGGGGCGGAGCTCAAGGATGCGGCGGTCGGAGCCTGTCAGACGGTCGGCATAACCGGGGACATCGGGGCGGGGGCCTACGAAACTCATGTCGCCGCGGAGCACGTTCCAGAGTTCGGGGAGCTCGTCGAGCTTGAGGCGGCGCAGGGTGGCGCCCAGGGGGGTGATGCGGCTCTCGCCGGCCACACTGACCGACGACCCCGAATGCGAGGGGGTCATGGTGCGAAATTTCACAAGCGTAAAGAGACGTCCGTGCCTCCCCACCCTCTGCTGACGGAACAGCACGGGAGCTCCCGGCATACGCCATGCGATGAGCAGGCCTGTGCCGAGCATCACGGGCCACAGAAGCAAGAGCCCGATGAGCGCCATGGAGCGGTCGAAGATGGTTTTAAGAAGCATATAAAAGTCTCAAAGATATAGTGTGATGAAATAGCTGTAGCGAATTAGGTTAAGAGTCCGGTCATCGAGCCGGATTCGTGAAAGCCAATACTCACACACTGAATAAATTCGTGGTTAAAGACGGAAGGTTGAGAGGCACGCCGACGGCGGTCGGCTCAAAATCCCTTTGCAAAAGCGCGAGCACTTCCGCGCGCGTGTTTTTACGCAACAAAGGTAGTAATTTTCAACCAATCTGTCAAGTCTTTACACGAAATATTTCTCAGTAATGATTAAAAAAACTAAAAGATTAGCTAATTAGTGCGAAAATCACTAAATTTGTGGTGTAAAACCTCTCCCGAAATGCAATAATCCTGCAACAGAAGTAACAATTTTTTAACATTTTCAGACACATGTTTTCAGGTATAGTAGAAGAAGCCGCCCCCCTCACGGCGGTCACCCGCCATGCCAACGGCAACGTCGATTTAAGAGTGAAACCCTCGGTGGTGTCCGACCTCAAAATCGACCAGTCGATAGCCCACAACGGAGTGTGCCTCACGGTGGTAGCGCTCCACGAAGACGGCACCTACACCGTCACCGCCATACAGGAAACTCTCTCCCGCTCCAACCTCGGCGCCCTCTCGGAAGGCTCGCTCGTCAATCTCGAACGCTCGATGCTCATGAACGGCCGGCTCGACGGCCACATCGTGCAGGGCCACGTCGACACGACGGCCGAATGCGTCGACATCGAAGACCTCGACGGCTCGCGCTATTTCAAATTCCGCTACGACGTGTCAGACGACATGGCACGTCAGGGCTACATGACCGTCGAAAAGGGTTCGGTGACGGTCAACGGCGTGTCACTGACCGTCTGCGACTCCGAGCGCGACTCGTTCCGCGTGGCCATCATCCCCTACACGCTCGAGCACACCAACTTCAAGGAAATCAAGGTGGGAACGCGCGTCAACATCGAGTTTGACATCCTCGGCAAATACCTCGCCAAACTCGCCTCGCTCTAACCGCCCGCGCCCGGAAGACCAGTACCACATTCCCTCCGAGGATGCGGCACATCACGCGGCAATCGTCTGATTACAGCGCAATTACACCCCCATTACAGACAGCTGTAGTGGGGGTGATTGTTTTACAGGTGTGCGACTTCGAGATTAGTATTCGAAGCTGGAACCGCCGAGAAATTCGCGGATGAGCGAGGTCGGGGGTATGAGACGCGACGAGATGGGCGAGAAGAGATGCAGCAGGTCGATGAGACGGCGCGCGGTAGCATACTCGGGGCAGTCGTGGGGCACGGTGCGGAGCACGTGCTCGGCTTCGTCGCGCATCACGCTCAGCTCGAAGAGCAGCGAGGAGTTGAACATCGAGTCGGCGTTTTCCTGATAGGGGAAAATCCATTTTTCCTCGCCGCGGCGCACCGAGGGCCAGCGGGCAATGGTGGCCGTGGCCGAGGCGCCGCGATATTTGTAGTCGCGGATGATGCGGCGGAGCAGACGGTTGTCGGTGGTCGACACCCAATTGTGGTCGTCGACGGAGAGCGTGGTGAGGGCCGAGACGTAGACGCGATATTTCATATCGTCGGGCACGGAGGCGGTCAGTTCGGGGTTGAGGCCGTGGATGCCTTCGATGAGGAGCATCGAGTCGGGGCCGAGGCTGATGCGGTTGCCGCGATACTCGCGCTGGCCGGTCTCGAAGTTGTAGTAGGGCAACTCGACTTCGTGGCCTGAGATTAGCTCCATGAGGTGCTGATTGAAGAGCTCGATGTCGAGGGCGTGGAGTGCCTCGTAGTCGTAGTCGCCATCGGCGTCGCGGGGGGTGCGGTCGCGGTCGACGAAGTAGTCGTCGAGCGAAATCATCACCGGCTGAATCAGATTTGTAAGCAGTTGTATGGCAAGGCGTTTAGTAAACGTCGTCTTGCCCGACGACGAGGGGCCCGCGATGAGCACGATGCGCGCGCCGCCGAGGCGGAAACGCTGGGCTATGCGGTCGGCTATATCGCCGATGAATTTGGTGTGGAGAGCCTCGGCCACATTAATCATGCGTGCCTCGCCCTCGCGCGCCACGATGTCGTTGACGTCGCCGACGGTGTTGATGCCGACGATGTGGTTAAACTGGAGGTAGTCGGTGAAGGCGCGGAAGAGTTTGGGCTGCGGCAGGGGGATGGCTGCGCGGGCGGGGTCGTCGGGCGCGGGGCCGAGCAGGAGCATGCCTTCCTCGTAGGGCTGGAGGTCGAACGCGCCGAGCTGACCGGTCGACGAGACGAGGGGCGCGAGGTAGGTGTCGGCGAGGCCGTCGAGGGTGTAATAGGTGGTGTAGAGGGTGTGGAGGGTCGAGATGAGTTTCACTTTGGGGAGGAGTCCCTGTGCGCGAAACATTTCGATGACCTCGGGGGTGGGGTGTTCGTGGCGTTCGAAGGGGAGGTCGGCGGCCACGAGGCGGCGCATCTCGATTTTGAGGCGCTCTACGAGGGCGGGGCTGCATTCGGCGCCGGGCAGTGTGGCGTAGTAGCCGCGCGACACGGAGTGGTTGATGACGAGCCGCTGCCCCGGGCAGAGGGTGTGGAGGGCGCGATAGAGCAGCATGCAGAGCGAACGTATTATGACGTTGCGCCCCTCGGAGGAGTCGGGAGAGATAAATTCTATCTGTGCCGAATGGTAGATGCGTGTCGAGAGGGCTACGGAGCGGTTGTTGAGGTGGGCGCAGACGGGGGTATAGCCGAGGGGGAGCCACGATGCTATTTCGAGAAGGGTGCTACCACCCTGTGCGGGCAGCGTAGCGCCTGTATTGGCGATGTAGAGTTGTAATGACATGAGGAGCGGGGTGTTAAGGTCTTGTTGAAAACGTGGTTTATTATAAAAAGTATAAAAAGGCGACGCAGGGAGGGAAATCGTTTCTGCGGCCTACCTATGTAGTAACGCGGGGTGTCATGGTATTGTTCAACCGCTTTCAGACGAATGCGAGTGTGAGTCCGGGGGCGAGGGGGGCGAGGAGGAAGCGGCGGCCGTCGGGCAGGGTGGCTGTCAGGGCCTCGGGGTCGACTTCGATGTGGCGCATGTCGAGGCCGGGGGTGGCGGCGGCTTTGTAGACGGCTTCCTTGGCTGTCCAGAACAGGAGCAGCCGCGCGAGCGAGGGGGCTGAGGCGGCTTCGCGGGGAGAGAGAAAGCGCGGGGCCACGCGCTGCAACTGCGGGCGGGGATGCTCGGCGTCTATGCCTACGGGGCCGCGGCGGCTGACGGCGAGCCATGCCTCGGTGAGCGAGTGGGAGATGCTGACGGCTACGTCGGAGGGAGGGAGGAGCACCGGTGCGCCCGAGTCGAGGTGGCCGAGGGAGACGTCGCGCCCGAAACGCCACTCGATGAGGCGCGCCACGGCCTCGCGTTCGGCCTCGCGGCGACGGGGGGTGCGCGAGGGAGCGTCTATCGGTGTGTAGCAGACATCCACTCCGGCGGGAAGCCGGGGTGAGATGAGCGGGGTCACTTCAGGCATTGGAGCATGTAGGTGAGGTCGCGGGCCACGGCGTCGATGACGGGGCGTATCGAGTCGTTGGGCTCGACGAAGGGGCGGTTGAGGTAGAGCGTGCCGAAGAGGGTCATGGCCGAGTCGGGGGCGATGGCCACCACCTGCACGGGGCAGACGGGAGTGGTCGGGGTGACCACCATGCGGCAGTCCCAGCCGCCGTCGCTCAGGATTGTGGTGAGTTCGCCGGGGGCGCCGTTGGTGTTGCGCTGCATCTTGAGGGCGAGACCTTTGAGGATGTGGTCGAGGCTGTCGGGGGCTACACGTTGGAGGGTGAGGTAGACGGCCGAGGGGGCGAAGGAGGGATAGATGAGGTCGACCCACTGGGTGCGGCCGTCGGAGGGGCGCACGCGGGTCTCGGCGGCCTTGTTGACGGCAAGCGGCGTGAGGGTGGAGTCTACCGTCACATATTCGGCTTCAGGCACGTCGATGCGGGGGAATGCCTCGGGGAGCGGAGTGGCTTTGCGGCCTCCGCAGGCTGAGAGGAGCAGCAGGGCCAGCACCGTGACGAGGGCCGCGGCAGGCAGGCGCAGGGGGCGTGAGAAGTCGGGGTGTTTCATTGGCGTGTCACTTGGAGGGGTTTTGGTCGGTCTGGAGTGTGGGCATCACCTTGACGCGCACGTTGACGATGCGGTGGTGGCGGATGGAGAGCACGAGGAAGCGGCATCGGCCGTAGACAATCGACTCTTTTTCCTTGGGGAAGTCGCCTTTGATGGCCAGAAGCATGCCGCCGAGGGTCTCGCAGTCTTCGGTGACGTCCTCATACTCTGTCTCGTCCTGGTCGGTGATGCGGAAGAAGTCGTTGAGGAGGGTCTTTCCTTCGAAGATGTAGGTGTCGTCGGGGAGGCGGCGGTAGGTTTTCTCTTCTTCGTCGTATTCGTCGTCGATGTCGCCCACGATTTCCTCAAGCACGTCTTCGAGGGTGACGATGCCCTGCGTGCCGCCATACTCGTCGATGACGATGGCGAGGTGGACGCGGCGCTTGCGGAAGTCTTCCATGAGGTCGTCAATCATGCGCGATTCGGGCACGAAGTAGGGTTCGCGCATCAGGGTGCGCCAGTCGAAGTCGGCGGGGGTGTCGGCTCCGACGTAAGGCAGCAGGTCGCGCGAGTAGAGCACTCCCTTGATGTCGTCCATGGTCTGGTCGTAGACGGGGAGGCGGGCAAACCCGCTGTCGATGACGGTCTTCATCACTTCGGCGAAGGAGAGGTCGATGTCGAGGCCGGTGACGTCGACGCGCGGGGTCATCACTTCGGAGGCCGTGGTGTCGCCAAACTTGAGGATGCCTTCGAGCATGTCTTTGTCGGCCGAGTCGGCGGGGAGGTCGGTGATTTCGAGCGCCTGCGAGAGGTCGTCGGCGGTGACGGTGGAGTCTTGCTTGGTCACGACATGGTTGACGATGCCGGTGCTCTTGACAAGGACGGCCGAGAGGGGGCGGAACAGTTTCACCATCAATCCGATTGGGCCGGCGGCCATCTCGGCCCAGCGGCGGGTGTTGGAGTTGGCGATGAGTTTGGGGAGGATTTCGCCGAAGAGGAGGATGAGGAAGGTGAGAATCACCGTCTGCAACAGGAAGCTGAGCCATGCCGACATGCCTTCGAACACGGGGCCGAGGGCAAAGTTGCAGAGCACTACTATGGTCACGTTGACCAGATTGTTGGCTATCAGAATCGTGGCCAGCAGAATGTCGGGTTTGTCGAGCAGGGCGAGCACGGAGCGGCCCGACGACGACTCTTCAAGCTCTTCGCGCTGCACTGGGGTGAGCGAGAAAAACGAGATTTCACTGCCCGAGACAAAACCGGAAACGAACAGGGCAAGCACGGCCAGGGCAAGCGCCACAAGCTGGCCGCCGCTCATCGCGGGCACACTAAGAAGTAACGGTAAAGGGTCTATATCCATCAAGTAGTTGCTAAGGGTGAGGCCTCTCTTCGGCGGGATTGTCCCGCGACGGCGGCGCGACGCTTACATGGCACGCGCAGAGGGTTTTCGGCTGCAAAAATAACACTTTTTCCTCATATTTGCAAAAAATCTCAAACGAGGGGTCAATCTCCCATGACGGTGGCCGTGATGCGGCGTGCCGAGGGGTGGTCGCGAAACTCACAGAGGTAGATGCCCTGCCACGTGCCGAGGTTGAGGCGGCCGTCGGTGACGGGGATGGTGAGCGACGCGCCTACGATGACCGATTTGGCGTGGGCGGGCATGTCGTCGGGGCCTTCGAAGGTGTGGAGATAGAAGGGGGCGTTTTCGGGCACGAGGCGGTCGAAGATGGCGGCGAGGTCGGTGCGCACGTCGGGGTCGGCGTTTTCGTTGAGGGCGAGGGCGGCCGACGTATGGCGGATGAAGAGGTTGACGAGGCCGCGGCGCGGCAGGCGGGGCAGACTTGCGGCGATTTCGTCGGTGACGAGCCAGCAGCCGCGGCGGCGCGGGCGGAGGGTGATTTCGGCCTGTTCGGTCATAGGTCTGTGGAGGGTGTGAGTGGGTGGGTGATGAGTGTTAGCGTAGAATGGGCCAGCGGTAGGCGCGCAGTGCGGCGTAGAGCGTGGCCTCGCGGCCTTCGAGGTAGGTGTCGAGCAGACGATGGAAGGCGGTCGAATGGTCGTGGTGGGTAATATGTGCCAGTTCGTGGCAGAAGATATACCGGCGCAATTCGGGGGTGAGAAACACGCAGGCGGCCGAGAGGCGGATGTGGCCTGTCGAGGAGCATGTGCCGAGGGTGCGCAGGCCGTGCGAGATTTCGATGGAGCGCGGGTGCAGCCCGAGGCGTGCGGCTTCGGCGCGGCAGGGGGCTATGAGGAGCGGCTCGGCGAAGAACGGCGCGCATTTGAGCATCAGGCGGCTGACGGCTTGCTCGACTTCGGGCGACGAGAGGGAGAGCGGCGGGGTGGCGTTGACGATGATGGTGCGACGGTCGGCCGACACGCGGGTTTCGACGGTGGCTTCGCGCCCCTGCTCGGCAGTGACCACAAACGAGTAGCCTCCGCCGAGCACAATCTCTTTGCCGTGGGCGAACAGCCCCTCCGGACGGTGGGCACGCAGCCAGGGGCGCGTCTGCTCGAAGAATTGCATGATGCGTTCGGGGGCGATGCCGAAGGGGGCGATGAGGCGCACCTCGCCGCGGCTCCATTTGACCGAGAGGCGCGACGTGCCGCGGCGGTATTGCACACACACCGTGCCAAACTCTTTGTCGGAAAATCTGAGAAGAGCCATGAGCTGAGGGCGGGGTCAGCGGCGCGAGACGCCCCAGAGCAGTTTCGAGCGCAGTGTGTCGGTGAAGGTATGCCCTTTGATGTGGAGCACGTTGACGTTGAAGGGGGCGCGGCGGATGCGCACACCGGTCGAGGTGTCGAGTGTGAGCGAACGGCCGTCGAGGTCGAGCCGGTAGGTGTCGGCGCGGCTTTCGACGGTGATTTCGATGACGTGGCTGTCGCTCACCACGAGGGGGCGCATGGTGAGGGCGTGGGGCGCCACGGGCGAGAGCACCCAGCAGGGGGCGGTGGGTTGCACGATGGGGCCGCCGACAGAGAGGTTGTAGGCGGTCGAGCCGGTGGGGGTGGAGATGATGAGGCCGTCGCCCTGATAGCAGGCCACGGGGATGTCGTCGAGGCGGGTGTTGACGCTTATCATCGAGGCTGTGTCCTGACGCAGGATGGTCACTTCGTTGAGGGCGTAGGCCCAGCCCTGAATGGCGCCGCGCACGTTTTCGCCCATGGCGTGGACTTCGAGCAGCGAGCGGGGTTCGATGAAGACGTCGCCGCCGGCGATGGCCGCTATGATGCGCGGGGCGTCGGCGAGGCTTTCCTCGGCCAGAAAGCCGAGATGGCCGGTGTTGAAACCGATAATCGGTGTTTGCTTGGCGCCCACCCAGCGGGCGGTGCGCAGGAAGGTGCCGTCACCGCCGATGCTCAAGGCGATGTCGGCTTGAAAGTCGCCCCCCTCGAAAATGTCGTCGACGGGCGGCGGGGTACCTGCGAGGCGGGTCAGGGCGTCATAGAAAGGGCGTTGCATCGACACGAACGCTCCGGCGCGCTCGAGGTCGTCGAGCAGGCTTTCGATGCCGGGCAGGTCGTCGTGACTCTGGCGGCGCTTGCCGAACACTGCGATTTTCAGGTTGTTCATAGGTTGATGTAGTGAAGGAGTTCGGCCACGCGGTCGGCGGCTTCTTCGGCCGTGGTATAGAGTGAGGGGGCCGACGTGGCCACTACCTCGAAGCCATAGCGTTCGAGCGAGCGGGCCACGGCCGAGGGGTTGCGGTGGCCTACGCGCACCTCCACCCTCATCATGGCGTCGGCGTCAGTCTCGGGGGCGATGATGTTGAGATTGAGCAGACGCGCGTCGGCATCCTCGACGGCCATGGCAATGCGTGAGGCCGAGTAGTCGGCCGGGCGGCACACGGCTATCAGCGTCGAGGCTTCCTCAACGGCGGGGAAGAGGCGGTTGAGGCGTGCCGTCGCGGAGGCTTCGGAGGAGATTTTTTGGGTAGCTATGTCGTGTTTTAAAGTCAAAATCTTTCAAGTTTTAGTTTTTCTCCCTAAATTTGCACTCTGAAACGAGGGCATGCTCTTGAGAGAATACAAAGTTAGTAAAATAATGCAGCTTTGTCAAGAGGTCGGGCCGCTTATTTATCTAACACCCGAACCCCCGGTATAGATTTAGCAATCATGACAAATTTAAGTGTAAATATTAATAAGGTGGCTACGCTGCGCAACGCGCGCGGCGAAAACCGCCCCGACCTTCTCACTGTGGCCCTCGACTGCGAGCGTTTCGGCGCTCAGGGCATCACCGTCCATCCCCGTCCCGACCAGCGTCACGTCAAGCGTCAGGACGTGCTCGACCTGCGCCCGAGGCTGAAGACCGAGTTCAACATCGAGGGCTATCCTTCGCCCGAATTCATGGAGCTCGTGCTGAGGGTGCGTCCCGAGCAGGTGACTCTCGTGCCCGACGCTCCCGATGCCGTCACCTCGTCGGCCGGCTGGGACGTGGCCGCCAATGCCGATTTTCTCACTTCCATCGTGGAGCAGCTGCGTCAGGCCGGGATTCGCTCGTCGATTTTCGTCGATGCCGACCCCGCGCAGGTGCGCCTCGCGGCCAAAACCGGAGCCGACCGCGTGGAACTCTACACCAAACCCTACGCCGACCTCTACCCCACCGACCCCGAGCGCGCCGTAGCGCCCTTCGTCGAAGCGGCGGCCGCTGCCCTTCAGTGCGGTCTGGGAGTCAATGCGGGCCACGACCTTTCGCTCGAAAACCTTGAATACTTCCACCGCGCCATCCCGCGTCTGAGCGAGGTGTCGATAGGCCACGCCCTCATCTGCGACGCCCTCTACCTCGGCCTCGAGGAGACCATCCGCCGCTACCGCAAGGCGCTCGCCGACTAAGCCGCTCCCGCTCCTCTCCGAGAAGCATCATCCCCTCAATTTCCCCCTCTCACGCTCTTTTCACTTTCACGTCAACGCCATGTTTTTAGCCCAAGTCACGGCAGCCGCCGCTGCCGAGCAGTCGCTCTCTGTGTGGGACCTCACACTGCGCGGCGGTTGGATTCTCATCCCCCTCGCCCTCCTCTCGCTCATCAGCATCTACATCTTCGTCGAACGCCTCGTGGTCATCGAGCGCGCCCGCAAGGACGACACTTCGTTCATGGAGCGCATCAAAGACTACATCCACGACGGCGAGATAGAAAGCGCGCGCCGTCTGTGCCAGCGCACCGACACCCCCTACTCCCGCCTCATCCTCAAAGGCATCTCGCGCATCGGCCGCCCGAGCCAGGATGTGCTCGTGGCCATCGAAAACACCGGCAACATGGAGATTGCCACTCTCGAGAAGGGTCTCCCCTGGCTCGCCACCACCGCCGCCGGCGCCCCGATGATTGGCTTCCTCGGCACCGTAATCGGCATGGTGCAGGCGTTCTACAATCTCGCCGCAGCCGGCTCGTCGGCCAACATCGCCGTGCTTGCCGACGGCATCTACGCCGCTCTGGTCACCACCGTGGCTGGTCTGATTGTGGGCATCATCGCGCTCTTCGCCTACAACTATCTCACCGCCCGCGTCAACAAGGTGATGAACCTCCTCGAAGCCAAGACCATGGAGTTTATGGACCTCCTCAACGAACCCGCCTGATAGCACATGGCACTGAAACGCTCCTCCCGCATGATGGCAGAGTTTTCGATGGCATCGATGACCGACGTCATTTTCCTGCTGCTCATCTTCTTCATGGTCACCTCGACGTTTGTATTCCCGACGGCGCTCGAAGTCAACCTGCCCGAAAGCTCGCGCCAGACCGCGCTCAAACCTACGCGCCGCATTTTCGTCGACGCCGAAAGCCGTCTCTACCTGTCGCTCGCCGGCTCCGAACCGGAGGAAATCACGTGGGAAACGGCTCCCGAAGCTATCGCGGCCATAGCCGTGCCTACGGTCGAAGAGACCGAAGCGGGCGCCGACCCCGCCGCAATGTACGTGGCTGTCTACGCCGACGAGGATGTGACCTACGGCACTCTCGTGCGACTCCTCGACATGGGTGCGGCCGCCAATCTCAAGATGGTGCTCGCCACCAAGCCGGCTCCTGCGTCGGCGCGTCCCGACACTTCTGAAACAATCGACGAATGACCTCACGACCCCGCAAATCTGCCGTAGCCGGAGTGGTGGCCACTCTGCTCTTCCACGCCATCATCGTGGTGGTGCTGCTCATGCTGTGGCTGCGCTACAGTCCGGCCGACCTGACTGAGCGCACCTGGCCTCCCGTCGATTCGTCGGAACTGCTCTTCGGCGGCGAATATGTCATGACGGGCGATTTCCCCGTGGCTACGCCCGACGGCGCAGCGCCTGACGCGGCTGCCTCGGAGGCTGCCCCGGAGGCGGGCGATGCGGCCGAGGCCGATGCGTCCGACGACATCACTCCCCCTGCTCCCGCGCCTGTGCTCACTCAGGAAAAACCGTCGCCGGCAAAGGCCACCAAGGCCGAGACTCCGCCCCCGGCCTCGAAAGCGCGCCCCTCCGACACCACTCCCGCCACTCCCAACACGGCCAAATCTACCCCCACACAAGCCGAAATCGAAGCTGCACGCCGCCGCGAGCAGCAGGCGCGCGAGGAGCAGGCCAAGGCCAACGTGGCCGCCAACATGCGTTTCGGCAAGGGTCAGGCTGCCACGGGCTCGAACAACTCGTCGAGCAACACGGCGCAAGGCGGCTCACCCGGACAAGCCAACGGCAACGCCTCGACAGGCGCGCTCTCGGGTCAGCCGGGCGTGAGCATGAACGGACGCACTCTCGCTGCGTGGAAACAACCCTCCTCTGCCCCGATGGGCACCATCACCATCCGTGTCACCGTCAACCGTCAGGGAGCCGTCACGGAAGCTGTCTATGCCTCGGGCACCGGGCCCGCGGCCACCAGCCAGTCGGCGCGCCAGTCGTGTGTCGCGGCCGCCCGCGCCTCGCGCTTCAGCGTCGACGAAACCGCCCCCGCCTCACAGACCGGCACCATCACCTACCACTTCCGCTGACCATCCCCCCGTCGCCGTAGGCCTAAATATCGGTCAAATCCCATTTGTGTATCAATCGTTTACGTCTCAATGTACGGACGTGCCTTTGGCACGTAGCCCACGCCGGGCGACACAAATCGCAACATAAAAATATCACCTAACGCGCTGTGCATGAGAAACGTGCCGAAGGCACGTCCGTACATGGTCGCGTATTTTTTCGCCCGTTTTTAGTCCTCCGGGGATGCATCGCAATCGTATGATTTTCAGGTAGGGACGCGCCATGGCGCGTCCGCGTAGGCCCACGAGGGCGAATTTCACCCTATCGCCATGGCGCGTCCCTACTTGGCTACTTTGGCGCGGGGGGTGTCACTTTTTCAGGAAGTCGGCGCGTAGGGGGCTGAAGGTGTCTATGAGAATGCCCGGCTCGAGACAGACGCAGCCGTGGGGGATGTCGGGCGTTTTGAAAAGAGCGTCGCCTTCGGAGACCACGCGCGTTTCGCCGTCGATGGTAAATTCAAACTTGCCCTTGGCAACGTAGGTGGCCTGACTGTGATAATGGTGATGCAGCGTGCCGACGGCACCTTTCTCAAACACCACTTTGACCATCATCAGTTGGCCGTCGTAGCCGAGAATCTGACGTTTTACGCCACCGCCGAGGTCTTCCCACGGCGTATCGGCCTCGAAGATGAAGGCCGCGCTTCCGGTTTTTTCCATTTCAATCAAATTCAATCAAATTTTGGAGGATTGGTGTAACGCACGAGCGAGAGCTCGCTGCCATCGAACACGGCATAGGAGAAATGTTTTATCCAGTCGCCGAGGATGAGCATGCGCGCCCCGTCGGGCAGGGAGCGGTCGGTCATGGTGTGCTGGTGGCCGAAGACGAAGTAGTCGGCGCGCCGGTCGGGGTGTGAGGCATTGTAGGCCTCGGCCCAAGCTGCGAGCGACTCGCCGGCCGCGACGGGGGGAGTGTAGCCGCCATGTTTGCGCGAATGGGCCGACCATGCGTGGGCCAGACCTATCGTGAGACGGGGGTGAATCGCGGCAAACGCTATCTGCAACGGGCGGCAGCGGAACAAGCGGCGCAGCAGACGGAACGTCAGCGGGCGGCGCCCCACTCCGTCGCCATGCTCCATGACGAAGCGACGTCCCGAGATTTCCTCCTCGAACAGCCCGTCTACCACCCTCATGCCGATTTCGCGGGGCAGGTAGTCGAAAATCCAGATGTCGTGATTGCCCTTGAGCCATGTGATTTCCACCCCGGCGTCGGCCAGCGAGGCCAACGCGCCGAAGAAGCGGGTGAACCCGCGGGGCACGACGTCGCGATACTCCCACCAGTAGTCGAGAATGTCGCCCAACAGGTAGAGACGGCAGCCGTCGGCGGCCACGACTTCGCGCAGCCATCGGCAGACGGCCTGCTCATGGGCGCGGTGGTCGGGGATGTAGGCGGCTCCGAGATGGAGGTCGCTGACGAAATAGGTTTTGGTGTGACGCGGTGTGAGAGCCATGCGCGCGGGGTCAGAGAAAACCGAGGTCGAGCTTGGCCTCTTCGGTCATCATGTCTTTGTTCCACTCCGGCTCGAACACAATGCGTATGTCTACGCTCTTGATGCCGGGGATGCTTTCGAGCTTGATGCGCGAGTCTTCCACGAGGAAGTCGGCGGCGGGACAGTTTGGTGCCGTCAGCGTCATGTCGATTTTGAGATTGCCGTCGTCATCGAGGTCGATGAGATAGATGAGGCCGAGGTTGTAGATGTCTACGGGAATTTCGGGGTCGTAGACAGTCTTGAGCATGGCGACGATGCGCTCTTCGAGGTTTTGTTTTTCTTCGGGTGTCATATCCGGATGCAATGGTAGGGAGGGGAGAGTTTTCTTCTCACTTATAGCGATGAGGCCGGCGGAGCTATGGCCCGCCGGCCTCAAAGGTTTTACAATTCTATTTGAAAGCGTCTCTGAGCGCGGGGCTTAGAGGTTGCGCGGGTCGAGGGTTTCTTCTTCGTCGACGGGGATGTCGGTGTTGACGTTCTTCGAGCCGATGAGGCCGTAGAAGAGGATGAAGAGGAGCATTGCCACAACGAGCCAGTAGGAAGTGATGTAGCCGGCGTTGTTGGCGATGGCGCTCTGGATGAGAGGCATGATGCCGCCGCCTACCACCATCATCATGAAGATGCCCGAAGCCTGAGCGGTGTACTTGCCGAGGCCTTCGACTGCGAGGTTGAAGATTGAACCCCACATGATTGAGGTGGAGAGACCGCAGAGCACGAGGAAGTAGGCCGAGAGGGGAACGCGGGCAGCCACGTCGCCGCCGTCGTAGAGGAACGAGGGCACGGCCACGGTGACATCCTGAGGTGTGAAAATGGCAGCGAGCACGAGGATTACGCCGAGCGAGGCCACCACGGTGAGCTGGGTCTTCGAGCTGACCGCACCCGAGATGAAGCCTGAAAGGAAGCGGCCCACGAGCATGAGCAGCCAGTAGACGGCCACGATTGCGCCGGCAATGGTAGAGGCGTCGCCGATGACACCTGCGCCGTTTGCGCCCTGGTCGGCCAGATAGAAGTTGAGAGTGCCGGGGATGCCCACCTCAACACCTACATAGAAGAAAATCGAGATTACGCCGAGCACGGTGTGGCGGAAGCTCCAGGGCGAGTGGGTGTAGGCTTTCTTGCCCTTGCTGATGGGGGGCTCGGGGATGTAGACAAACGAGAGCACCACGAAAGCCACAGCGAAGATGGCCATACCGATGAAGAGGAGGGGCGACACAGCCACGATTTTGGTCGAGGGAGTGAGCACGCCGATGAGCGCACCTACGAAGAAGGGGGTGAGGGTGCCGGCAAGCGAGTTGAGCGCGCCGCCAAACTGGAGGAGCTGGTTGCCGCCCTTGCCCGAGCCGCCGAGCATGTTGAGCATGGGGCAGACGGCGGTGTTGAGCATGCAGACACAGAAACCGCAGATGAACGCACCGAGCAGATAGATGAAGTAGTTGAGGGGCAGGGGCACCTGGCCGAAGTGGGCGATGATGGTGTCGGCGCCGACGACGCCCGAGAGATACTGCACGAAGAGGCCGACGATGCCTACGACGAGAGCCCAGAGGCAGGTCTTCTTGTAGCCGATTTTCACCAGCAGGTTACCCGCAGGAATACCCATGAAGAGGTAGGCGAGGAAGTTCATCATGTTGCCCATCATGCCGAGCACCTTGTCGCCGGCGAAGAGATTTCCCCAGATGGTGCCGATAGGAGCGGCGAGGTTGGTTACGAATGAAATCATCGCGTAGACGAAGAACATCACCACGATGGCTATCACTCGCGCGTTCTTGTTGACAGTCTGTGTTGCCATTTTGTTAGTTTGATTGAATGGGATGGTTATTAGGTAGTAAGAAATTTCGCTGCGGGCCGGCGCCGCGGTGCTTGCCGCACACGTCGTGCCGACGCCACAAAGTTACACATTTTTTTAACATCCGAGGGAGTAAAAACACTTAAAAGATTGAAAATTTTTCGCCAAGTTCGACCCCGACGGCATATTTTCGGGAGCTTTTGTGGGATTTTGTCAAAAAAATTTGTAAGTTTGCACATCATTACCCGGGCAGTGCCCGGTCGCCTCACTCACTTCAACCCTAAGCCATGACTCACTTTCGACGCCTCCTCGCGCGACTTATTGTAATTTTGACAATTTGCACAGCACCCGCCGCGGCCGCCGACTACAGCGAAGCCTACGCCTCGCTCCCGTTTGCCGCCACGGCTCCCAAGCTCCCCGAAATAGCCCCCTACACCGTCAGCCTGACCGACTTCGGCGGTCGCGGCGACGGCATCACGCTCTGCACCGAGGCGTTCGCCAAGGCCATAGCCCACCTGGCCGAACGCGGAGGCGGCCACCTCAACGTGCCTGCGGGCGTGTGGCTCACCGGCCCGATAGAACTGCGCTCGGGCATCGACCTCCACCTCGAAAAAGACGCTATCGTGCTCTTCAGCCCCGAAAAGGCCCTCTTCGCGGTCATCGAGGCCGACGAAGGCACGTCGGGCACCATGCGCCGCCCCCCGGTGTTTGCCCACAACATCACTAACTTTTCGATTACGGGCAGCGGTGTGCTCGACGGCAACGGCGAATACTGGCGCCCCTACAAACGTTTCAAGGTGAGCGATGCCGAATGGAAGAAGCTCCAGCGCCTCAAGCTGAAAGAAAGCTCGCTCTACGGCTCGAACGTGTTCTACCCCACCCTGACCGACCCCACCGACAAAATCGAAGACAAGCGCGCCCGCCTGGTGCGCATCACCGGCTGCTCGCGCTTTCTCGTCGAAGGGGTGGTGATACAGAACTCGCCTTCGTTTCATCTCAACATCGTGCTGTCACACGATTTCACAGTCGACGGCGTGACGGTGCGCTGCCCATGGAACGCCCAGAACGGCGACGGCATCGACCTGTCGTCGTGTCAGCGCGCGCTGCTCACCAATTGCTCGGTTGACTGCGGCGACGACGCCATCTGCCTCAAGAGCGGCATCGGCGACACCGGACGCCGCCGCGGCCCCTGCCGCGACATCGTCATCACCGACTGCACCGTGTTTCACGGCCACGGCGGCTTCGTCATCGGCAGCGACAACGCCGGAGGCATGGAGAACATCCTCGTGCGCCGCTGCCGCTTCATCGACACCGACACCGGTCTGCGCTTCAAGAGCGGACGCGACCGCGGCGGTCTCATGACAGGCATCTACGTCGAGGACATCGTGATGTGCGACATCGCCGACGAGGCCATCCTCTTCGACTCCTACTATCAGGAGAAGGTGGGCGACGGAGCCGATGCGCCCGCGGCGCCGGTCACCCCCGACACCCCGCGCTTCGTGGGCTTCACCATCAAGAACGTAGTCTGCCGAGACGCCGGGACTGCCATTCTCGTCAAGGGTCTGAAGGAAATGCCTGTGTCGGGCGTGAAAATCAGCAATTGCAGTTTCACGGCACAAAGGGGCGCCGTGGTCAACAACGCGGCCGACTTCTCGCTCGAAGACATCACCTTCGCACTCCCCGAAGGCACCCCCGCCATCAGCGGCAACTCAAAGGTCAAGACTCTGAACATCGTTACGAAATAACTTTATTATATAGGAAAAACTATGAATACCCAACTCACCAACCGCGCGGCCGACAACATCCGCATCCTGGCCGCATCAATGGTTGAAAAAGCCAAATCGGGACACCCCGGCGGCGCGATGGGCGGCGCCGACTTCGTCAACGTGCTCTACTCGCAGTTTCTCGTCACCGACCCCGACGACGGCAAGTGGCTCGCACGCGACCGCTTCTTCCTCGACCCCGGCCACATGTCGCCCATGCTCTACAGCGTGCTGGCTCTCTTCGGCCATTACACCGTGGCCGAACTCCAGCAGTTCCGCCAGTGGGGTTCGCCCACGCCGGGTCACCCCGAACTCCACCCCGAACGCGGCGTAGAAAACACCTCCGGCCCTCTCGGCCAGGGTCACACCATGGCTGTGGGTTGCGCCATCGCAGAGCGCTTCCTCGCCGCCCGCTTCGGCGAATGGCTGTCGCACAAGACCTATGCCTTCATCTCCGACGGCGGTATTCAGGAAGAAATCTCGCAGGGTGCGGGCCGTCTCGCCGGCCACCTGGGTCTGAGCAACCTCATCATGTTCTACGACTCAAACAAGGTGCAGCTCTCTACGATGGTAGAGGCCGTAGACGCCGAGGACGTGGCTGCGAAGTATCGCGCATGGCACTGGAACGTGCTTGAAATCAACGGCAACGACCCCGTTGAAATAGCCGACGCCATCGTCAAGGCTCAGGCCGAGACCGAGCGCCCCACCATCATCATCGGTCACACCGTCATGGGCAAGGGCTGCGTCAAGGCCGACGGCTCAAACTTCGAAGGCCAGTGCTCCACCCACGGTCAGCCCCTCTCGGCTTCGGGTGCCGACTACCTCAAGACGATGGAAAACCTCGGTGCCGACCCCGAGAACCCCTGGGTAATCTTCGACGACGTGAAGGCTCTCTACGAGGCACGCCGCGAAGAGCTCCGCGCCATCGTCAAGACCCGTCGCGCCGAGCAGGCCGCATGGGAAGCCGCCAACCCCGAACTCGCCAAGGAACTCCACACATTCCTCGACAACAAGCTGCCTGAAATCGACTGGGCTGCAATCCCCCACAAGGCCAACATCGCCTCGCGTCAGGCTTCGGCCGACGTGCTCGGTGTGCTCGCCGAGAAGGTCAACAACATGATTGTTTCGTCGGCCGACCTCGCCAACTCCGACAAGACCGACGGCTTCCTCAAGAAGACCCACGCCTTTGCCAAGGGCGACTTCACCGGTGCGTTCCTCCAGGCCGGTGTCACCGAGCTCACCATGGCAGCCGTCATGAACGGCATCGTGCTCCACGGCGGCGTAATCGGCGCCTGCGGCACATTCTTCGTATTCTCCGACTACATGAAGCCCGCCGTGCGCATGGCTGCCCTCATGGAACTCCCCGTAAAATACATCTGGACGCACGACGCATTCCGCGTGGGCGAGGATGGTCCTACCCACGAACCCGTCGAGCAGGAAGCCCAGATTCGCCTGATGGAAGAGCTCCGCAACCTCCACGGCGCACCCTCGATGCTCGTGCTCCGTCCCGCCGACGCAGCCGAGACTTCGGCCGCATGGAAGATGGCCATGGAGAACTTCGCCACTCCCACCGCGCTCATCCTGTCGCGTCAGAACCTCCCCGACCTCCCCGCCGCATCGGGCAACCGTTATGCCGAGGCTGAGGCAGGCGCCCTCAAGGGCGGCTACATCGTGGTAGACGCCACCAACCCCGCCATCGTGCTCGTGGCCAACGGCTCTGAAGTGTCGCTGCTCTGCGAAGTTGCCGCCGAGCTCGCCAAGGAAGGCGTAGCCGCCCGCGTGGTTTCGGTCCCCTCTATCGGCACGTTCCTCAACCAGAGCGCCGACTATCGTCTGTCGGTCATCCCCGAAGGCGTCCCCGTGTTCGGCCTCACCGCCGGGCTGCCTTCTACGCTCCAGGGCGTCGTAGGTCCCCGCGGCACCATCTTCGGTCTCGACCACTTCGGCGCATCGGCTCCCTACAAGGTGCTCGATGAGAAATTCGGCTTCACCGCTCCCGCAGTGCTCGAAATTGTCCGTCCCCTCGTCAAGTAATCCCGACTCACGCAGTCACACATAATCAGCCCCCTCCGACAGCAACGTTGCTGTCGGAGGGGGCTGTCGTTTTGTTATAGGAGTGAGTGAGAAAAATATTTCGTCGTATTTTTTCTCACTTACTTAATTTCAGACCGTTGCTTTGAGCACGGTGACAAACTGCCCGAGATTGGCAGCGTTGTCGAGCTCGGCCATCAGGCTCTGACGAAATTCCTTGATGAGAGTTTCGATGCCGTCCGGGTCGAGCATCCCCTGAAGGCTGAGGGGTGCCATGTTGGCGAGTGTCTTGGTCATGGCGTCGGCTATCTGAGCTTTCTGCTCGTCGGTGATGGGAGCTTCCGATTTGGCATACTTGTCGAAAAGGGCGTTCATGTCGGTTTGAATAGCCATGACAGCCTGCACATCTTTGGCGCTTTCCGATTTCACGGCACATTCCTTGAGACCCTTGATAAAGTCGGCCGTGTCGTCGTTCTTGCTGCCGCACGAGCCGAGGGCGAGCGAAGCGAGGATGGTCATCACGAGCACGACCACCGTAGTGCGGAGGGTTTTCATAAATAATATGTGTTGAGATTGAATATGAAATCAGCGGCGGGAGCTACCGGCATGTGGCGAGCTCCTGCCGCTGACTGTCTGGTTAAGGGTCGAGATTAGTTGAGGTTGAGATTGTAGCGTGCAAACTCAAGGTCGGCCACGGCACGCTGTGCCATCGAGGGGTCGAGTTTGACGGCCTGACGCATGTTTGAGCGCACCATCTGCTCGTTGCCTGTGCGGGCGCCGAGGATAGCCATGAGATAGTAGGTCGTGGCGTCGGGCACCTGGATGCCGGCCAGAGTGGTCTTGGCCTTGGCATAGTCTTTGGCGAGAATCTGGGCGAGGGCGGCATTGTTGCTCTTGTCGGCGCCGAAGGCCTTGACGGCGGCGTTGACATCGCCCTGCTCGAGGTAGAGCAGACCGAGAGCCGAGCCGAGTTCGTCGAGACCGGCGGCCTGACCGAAGGCGGCGTTAGCACCGCGGAGGTCGTCGTTGAGCAGAGCCACGAGACCCTGGTTCATCTGAGCCTCGGGAGCCGAAGCGTTGAGGCGCGAAGCCTTCTTGAACGATGCCATGGCGGCGTCGTAATCGCCGGTGCGATACTGCACGGTGCCAAGGTCGTTGAAGCCGCGGTAGTCTGAGGGGAAGAGACGGGTCACGGCGGTGTAGATGGCTTTCTGACGGTCGGGGTCGTCGGTGAGGGTGGCGGTGTAGAGGAGTTCCTCTACGTTGAGGCTCGAGGGGTCGGCGTCGAAGGCGGCGTTGAGCTGCTCGTCGGTCTTACCGATTACGTTGACCGAAGCCGTGATGCGCGAGTAGCGCAGCTGAGGCAGGATTTCGTCGGCGAGCTGGTCGAACACGCTCGAAAGATTGCGGATTTCGCGCTCGCGCTGTTCGGGGTCTTTATACATGGCGAGAACGCTCAGGATGAGGTCTTTGTCCTGAATGTTGCTTGCGGCCACGAGTTTCTGGAAGCCTTCCCAGTCTTCGGGGGTGAAGTTGGCGGTGAGTTCGCCAAACTCGGTCACCTTATCCTTCTTGAGCTGACCGGTCATGTATGAGGTGGTGTTCTTCTCGCGGTTTTCGGCAAGACGCTTGTTGAGGTCGTAGCCGCCGTCGGGCGAGGCATACGAAAGGATGTTGATTTCCTCGATGACGCGGGTGGTGTCGCCGGCAGCGGCGCGAAGGTCGCGGTTGAGGCGGAGCACTTCGTCGCTCTGGAGCTCGGAGGCGCGCAGGTTGGCCTGATTGATGAGGAAGTGGATGTCGGCCGAATACTTTTCGTTGATGATGCGCTGGAAAGCATCCTTGGCGAGAGCCGGCTCTACGGTGGCGGCGCTTGCAAGAGCGGCGGTAGCTACGATGCCGTTGGCCACCTTGACGCGGGGCAGCACATACTGCTTGCCCTTCTGGTCGACGAGGAAGTCGAGGTAGAGCTCCGAGCGCTGCATTTCGGGCTGATAGCGGTAGTTGACGGGAATGGTGACCGTGCCGCCGCGTTCATAGCTGATGACGGGGGCGTTGCCTCTCACCTTCTCGCCCTGGAATGTCATGGGCGTGGCGGCCTGCTCCTGATTGCCGAACACGAGCACCGGGGTGACGGTGACGCTGGCGTTCTTCTGGAAAAATTTCTGGGGCACATGGCCGGTGACGGTTGCGGGAACCGAGAGACCCACCACTTCGAGCGGATTCGGATTGGTCGAGAAATAGTCGGGGGCAAACTGACTCATTTTTTTGCCGCAGCCGCTCAGTATCACCGTGCCGCCGAGGGCTACGATGAGGGAGGCTTTCTTGAACATAGATTTAATGCGTATGATTGGAGTTTTAAAATATTGTCTTGAATGGATGCGCTGAAGGGCGCCGGCGAAAGCGCGTGATGCCGTTACGGCACCCCGCACTTTCCCAATTACAAAGTTACAATCTTTAAGTCTAACCGCCAAACCTATTTCCCGCCACATTATACAATATTTGTTAAAAAGCTTAATCGCCTTGCGTCCGCCGGCGCGCTCCATGACCGATGAGAGGTGAAAAAATCACCCCGAAAGCACGGCTCTTTCATTTAAGCGCAAAATAACGCAAGTATCTGTTCAGTAATAAAGAGGATGTGTTCGAGCATACCCTTTGCTTCACCGCCCGTGCAGCCAAACTTATCAACACTCGCCTGAAGATTATCGTCATGGTGCGAGCCGAGTATAGCAAGATTCGGGAGGTGGTTGGCGATTTAATTTCAGAGCCACAGACCGCCGGGAAGGTCTTGTGTTATTTATCAGAGTTGATATCACTTATCGCTTTTGCGATAGTTCGTTCCAATACAGGAATTTCCGTCTTGACTGCCTCAAATATCAAATCGGCATCCAGTTCAAAATATCCGTGGGCGATATGATTCCTCATTCCGATGATAGCATGCCATGGAATATCCGGAAAAGTGGTCGAGAGGTATCCCGGAAGAACGCGGTTAATTCTATTGATACCCTCACCAATGGCTGTGATAAGTGTGCAGTTGGCGGCAAGCAGTTGCATGCCGGTTTGTGTGGAGTAGTAATCCTCAACCGAGTTGATATGCTTGTTCCATTGGATTAGTTCATCTATGGTCTTATCTATAGATTGAAGCGTAAGGATTGCCCTATCCTTGTCTGTGTCAGAGTATTTGGATAGCATCTTGGGAAATCTGGTTTAGAAATGCCTCAGACATGTGGGAATGTTTTCGGATGATGTCAACGGAAGATTTAAGGATATCTTCAAGAAAGGTCTTCAGTTCATAAAGCAAGACGAAACGAGGAGGCATATCGACAAGCAGATCGATATCACTTCCTTGATGATTATCTCCGCGAGCCACTGATCCAAACAGAGTGATGGATGTAACTCCATATTTCTTTTCGATGAGGTCTTTATTTTCGGTGATAATCCTGATGCATTCTTTGGAACTGCACATGGAGGTCTTATTTAAGTAAGTCTTAAGTATTTTACTTTGAAGTGTCTCTTTGCAAAGTTCGGAAAAAGCTCCGATATATTCAAGAAATATTTGAAAAAAGGGGAGTCTTAATCCCCAAAAAGATGATGAAGGCCTCGAAAAGAGGTGGTTTTCCGCTTCTGCCTTAATGGATTTTAGTTCGTCGCAAAAAAGTTTAATCAACTTCATTGCGATAATTGAACGTGTTTTAATTTTTTTTTGTAACTTTGCAAGCTAAAGCGTTTAACCGAATACGATGTTCAAGAAACGATATCACGAAATACCCGGTGCAGGCAAGTTTCCGCTCCTCCCCAAACTCATAGCCACGTCGCTCGGCGTGGGATTTCTCCCCGTGGCTCCCGGCACGTGGGGAGCCATCCTCGCCACACTGCTCTGGCTGCCGCTCTACCTGTGGGCCACGCCTGCCGTGACGTTCGTGGTGACGGCCGCCGCCGTGGTGGTGCTCGCCGTGGCCGGCACGTGGGCCAGCTCGGTGTCTGAGCGCTACTGGGGCAAAGACCCCGTGGTGGCGTGTGTCGACGAGACCGTCGGACAGTGGCTCTCGCTGCTGCCCGTGCTCCCCGGCTGCCCCTGGTGGGAGATACTCCTCTCGCTGGCTCTGTTCCGTTTCTTCGACATTTTCAAGCCGCTCGGCATCCGCAGCATGGAGCGTCTGCCCCGCGGCTACGGCATGATGGCCGACGACATCCTGGCGGGCATCTATTCGGCGCTTATCATCTGGCTCATAAACTATTTCCTCTAACCTTCACGGAAAAAAGTAATGTCGCAACCCGAATCCACATCCCCGCAGAAACCGCTGCTCCGACGCCTCTTCGCAAAGGTCATCGGCAGCGACTCGCTGGTCTTCACGTTCCTGCGGTCGGTGGTCTCGTCGCAGGCCGCCTCGTGGGTCGACCTCGGGTTGGGGTTTGTGCTTTTCGCGTGGGTGGGGCTCGCGCCCTGGCTCGCCACAGCCATCGGAGCCGTGGCCGGAGGTATCATCAACTGCATCATCAATTATCGCTTTACGTTCCACGCCCAAGGCGTCAGCTGGAAGGCCGTGGTGGTGAAATACGCCCTCGTCTGGACCGGCAGCATCCTGCTCAATTCGGCCGGAACGCAGGGGCTCTACTCGCTGATGCGCGACTGGACATGGCTCGAGCGGATAGGTTTCCGCCCCGACGGCTACTATGCCGCCGCACGTCTCTTCGTCTCGCTCATGGTGTCGTGGTTCTGGAATTTCGCCCTCCAGCGCCGCTTCGTCTACCGCTCCGCCTCGTTTGACCCCGCCGCCGAACGTTTCATCAACCGATTCTTACCCTCGAAGTCATGAATATCAAAGCTACCGCTAAAAATATGCGCGACGCCCTGCAACAGGGCATCTATATGGTCATCAATCCTTTTGTGCGCCTGCTCATCCGTCTGGGCTTCACGCCCAACGCCGTCACCACGATAGGCTTCCTCGGCAACGTGGCTGCGGCCATCGTGATAGTCTGGGCCGGCTACGAGGCCTCGCGTCCCGGAGCCGCGGGCATCGACTACGGCATGGTGACGCTCGCGGGCGCGCTCATCATAGGCTTTTCGCTCTTCGACATGCTCGACGGTCAGGTGGCACGCCTCGGAGGCATGGCCTCGACCTTCGGCGCCATGTATGACTCGGTGCTCGACCGCTATTGCGAGCTGTTCACTCTCGGCGGCATAGCCTACTACCTCATCTGCATCGACCGCTTCGCCGGCGCGGTGATAGCTTTCGTGGCCTTGATAGGCAGCATCATGGTGAGCTATGTGCGCGCCCGCGCCGAGGGGCTCGACATCGAGTGTAAAATCGGATTCATGCAGCGCCCGGAGCGCGTGGTGGTGACGAGCCTCGCCACTCTCGCCACAGGCATCTGCGGACAGGCGGGCGTCGACAGCTTCGACCCCAACCTCATCCTCATCATAGCCATGGCGGTCATAGCCGTGTTTGCCAACCTCACGGCCTTCGCCCGCATCGCCCACTGCCGCCGCGAGCTTCAGAAAAAGTAAGCCCACCACCCCACACCGAAGTCAAAAAACATCGTCACAATGAGGCGCAACAACAATTTCTACCCCACAGCCGGCGAGGCCTTCATCTGTCTGGGCGCCCTCGGCGTCTGGCTGGCCGTGACCGCCTATGGCATAGGCTTCCGTGCCGAACACCCGGTGATGGCTCTGGCCATAGCACTGCTCTTCTTCGCGTCGCGCCCTACGCGCAAACTCATCGTGGCTCTCGTGCCTTTCTTCCTCTTCGGCATCTCCTACGACTGGATGAACCTCCTGCCCAACTATGAGGTAAACCCCGTCGACGTGCGCGGCATCTACGAGGCCGAGAAGAGTCTCTTCGGCATCACCGCCGCTTCGGGCGAGGTGCTCACCCCCAACGAATGGTTTGCGCTCCACACCTCGGCCGTGGCCGACTTCATGGCAGGCGTTTTCTACCTCTGCTGGGTGCCCCTCCCCATCATCTTCGGCCTTTGGCTCTACTTCACGGGGCGCCGCGAGCAATACCTCCACTTCGCCATCGCCTTCCTGCTGGTCAATCTCATCGGCTTCGCGGGCTACTACATCCACCCCGCCGCTCCGCCGTGGTATGTGGCCCAACACGGCTTCGAGGCTGTGCCCGGTACCCCCGGCTCCGTGGCCGGACTCGGCGCGTTCGACGCCATGACGGGCCTCGGCATCTTCGACGGCCTCTACGCCCGCAATTCAAACGTCTTCGGAGCTTTCCCCTCGCTCCATTCGGCCTACACGTTCGTGGCCTTCATCTATGCCATGCGCTACCGCTCGCCCCTCGTGTGGAGAGTGGTGCTCGGCATCGTCACCCTCGGCATCTGGACCACCGCCGTCTACACCTCACACCACTACATCATCGACGTGGCCGGCGGCATTGCCTGCTCGCTCATTGCCGTGGGGCTCTTCGAACTCGTGCTGATGCACATCCCGGCGTGGTATCGTTTCATGCGCGCCTACACGCGCTACATTTCCAAGCGCTGACATTTCCACCTTTTTCATAATACGTCAATCCCCCGCCTCCACACACACCGCTCAACACTCACCACGCCGCAATGCAGAGACTCTCCCACTGGATAAGACAGAAAATCTGGGTGCTCAAAGCCATGATTGTAAGCCAGGTATCGGCCTACACTGACTTTGGGGTCTCGTTTGCCGCGTTTGCATGGACGGCGGCGGGCGCTACGCTTTCGGCGGCTCTCGGCGCCGTGGCGGGCGGTATCACCAACTGTCTGCTCAACTACAAGTGGACGTTTCGCACGGCCGACTGTCCCGTGTCGCATGTGGCCGTCAAGTATGCCCTCGTGTGGGTAGGGTCGCTCCTTCTCAATTCCTACGGCACCGAATTTTTCTATCGCCTGATGCTCGACTCGTCGCTGCTCGACCTCTGGGGCGTGGTCAAGAACCTGCGCTTCACCTTCGCGCGCCTCGGCGTGTCGCTCATCGTCTCGGTGTTCTGGAATCTTCTTCTACAGAAAAATTTTGTCTACCGAACGGTCAGATTCGACCATCTGCTGGCACGTCCCATCGAAGCGATGCGACGAAAATAGCCCGCCGCCCCCGGCGAGAGCCGAAGGTGACGGGTCAAAACCACCTATCACGCCCCTCCCCCTTACTACATTTTTCCGTCTGACCGGCGCGCCCTTCTTCCGGCGCGACAGGCGACTCCTGCGGAGGCGTCCTCGCTGCTCCGGGCCCTCCGAAACCGTCTCACACGGGGGTCGAGCAATCATTTTATGACTTTTTGCCAAAATTTATCATTATTTCGCGTCGCATTGTCTGATTTTTTTGTATTTTTGTGGCGCAATGTGAAAATCGGTCGGTCTCGACCATAATAACAATTACAGAGCATTATGAACAACGACCAGATAAAGGTGATATTTGCCACCGACGAGCACGTGGAGCACGCCGAGCGCATCTGCACCCTCATCTACGAATCTGCGCTCCAGCGCGGCACGGGCATCGCACGCCGCTCGCCCGAGTACATCGCAAAGAAAATCACGAGCGGCAAGGCTGTCGTGGCACTCACCGACGACAACCGCCTCATCGGCTTCTCCTACATCGAGAGCTGGGGCCACGGCGACTACGTGGCTACGTCGGGTCTGATTGTCGACCCCGAATTCCGACGCCTCGGTCTGGCGGCACGCATCAAGGCCAAGACGTTCGAGCTGGCACGCCTCCGCTTCCCCTACGCTAAGATTTTCTCCATCACCACGTCACTCCCCGTGATGAAGCTCAATTCGCAGCTCGGCTACAAGCCGGTCACCTTCTCCGAGCTCACCGACGACGAAGAGTTCTGGGCAGGCTGCCAGGGCTGCGTCAACTATGACATCCTCCAGCGCAACAACCGCCGCATGTGTCTCTGCACCGGTATGCTCTACGACCCCAAGGGCCGCCTCGAACGCCCCTCGAAGAGCCGCCCCTACTTCATGTGGCTGCGCAACCGTCTGGCCAAGCTTTTCCACATCTCGAAGTAGTCTCTCTCACTCAGCCATCCACGATATCCCCGAAATTTTGAAATCAATTTACAATCAGATATGAAGAAGAAAGTAGTCCTTGCATTTTCGGGCGGCCTCGACACCTCGTTTGCCGCCAAGTACCTCAGCGAAGACCTCGGCTACGAGGTGCACACCGCCATCGCCAACACAGGCGGTTTCTCGGAAGAGGAACTCGCTCGCATCGAAGAGCGTGCCCTCGCACTCGGCGCAGCCTCACACGCCGCGCTCGACGTCACCAAGGACTATTACGACCGCTCCATCCGCTACATGATTGCGGGCAACGTGCTGCGCAACGGCACCTACCCCATCTCGGTGTCGAGCGAACGCATCTTCCAGGCCATCGCCATCATCGAGTATGCCAAGAAAATCGGTGCCGACGCCGTGGCCCACGGGTCGACCGGCGCGGGCAACGACCAGGTGCGTTTCGACCTGACTTTCCAGATTCTCGCCCCCGAAATCGAAATCATCACCCCGACTCGCGACATGACCCTTACGCGCGAGTATGAAATAGAATACCTCCGCAGCCACGGCATCCACGCCGACTTCAAAAAGATGGAATACTCCATCAACAAGGGCCTCTGGGGCACCTCAATCGGCGGCAAGGAGACTCTCAAGTCGGAGCTCACGCTGCCCGACTCTGCCTACCCCTCGCAGGTCACCGCCGAGGGGGAGGAGACGCTCAAGCTCACCTTCACAAAGGGCGAGCTGACGGCGGTCAACGGCCATGAGTATGCCGACCGCGTCGAGGCCATCCGCGAGGTGGAACGCATCGGGTCGCGCTTCGGCATTGGCCGCGACATGCACATCGGCGACACCATCATCGGCATCAAGGGCCGCGTGGGCTTCGAGGCCGCCGGTCCCATGCTCATCATAGCCGCCCACAAGATGCTCGAAAAGCACACCCTCACCAAGTGGCAGCAGTATTGGAAAGACCAAATCGGCACGTGGTATGGCATGTTCCTCCACGAAAGCCAGTATCTCGAACCGGTGATGCGCGACATGGAGAAATTCCTCGAAAACTCGCAGCGCAACGTAAGCGGCACCGTCGAAATCACCCTCCGTCCGCTCGGCTACACCCTCGTGGGCGTCGACTCGCCCTTCGACCTGATGAAGACCGACTTCGGCGAGTATGGCGAGGTCAACAAGGCCTGGACCGCCGACGACGTCAAGGGCTTCACCAAGATTCTGGCCAACCAGATGAAAATCTATCACAACAATCAGAAGAAAAACGGGCTCGCCGAATGACGCAGACATCCTCATCAACCCAGCACGGCAAAATCCGCGTCGGCATCGTGGGCGGCGCCGGCTACACCGCCGGCGAGCTGCTCCGCCTGCTCATCAACCACCCCGAGGTTGAGGTGGCGTGGGTCAACTCGTCGTCAAACGCCGGTGCTCCCGTCAGCGACGTCCACACCGGTCTCTACGGCGACACCGACCTCCATTTCGCCGACACCATCGACCTCGACTCGATAGACGTCGTGTTCCTCTGCCAGGGCCACGGCGCCAGCTCGAAGTTCTGGGCCGAACACTCGCGCCCCGAGGGGCTCAAGGTCATCGACCTCGCCCAAGACTTCCGCGACGAAAGCGAGGGCTACGTCTACGGTCTCCCCGAAGCCAAGCGCGACGCCATCAGCGGCTCCGACCTCGTGGCAAATCCCGGTTGCTTCGCCACGGCCATCCAGCTTGCACTCCTCCCGCTTGCCAAGGCCGGACAACTCGACGGACAGACCGTCCACGTCACGGCTGTCACCGGCTCGACGGGTGCCGGAGTCAAACCGGGCGCGACCACCCACTTCTCGTGGCGCAACGACAATCTGTCGGTCTACAAGGTGTTCTCTCATCAGCACCTCGCCGAGATTGGTCGGACGCTCGCTCAGGCAGCCGGCTCCGACAAGGCTCCCGAGATAGCTTTCGTGCCCGTGCGCGGCGACTTCCCCCGCGGCATCTTCGCCATGGCCGTCATCGACACACCCCTTTCCATCGAGGAGCTGACGCGCCTCTACACCGACTTCTACGCCGACGCTCCCTTCACCCACGTCTCGCCCCGCAGCGTCGACCTCAAGCAGGTGGTCAACACCAACAAGGCGCTCATCTCGCTCGAAAAGCAGGGCGACCGTCTGCTCGTGGTCTCGGCCATCGACAACCTCCTCAAAGGTGCGTCGGGGCAGGCTGTCCAGAACATGAACCTCATCTACGGACTCCCCGAGACAACAGGCCTCAACCTCAAACCCTCAGCATTCTGATGAAACTTTTCGACGTCTACTCGCTCTATCCCATCGAGCCGGTGGCCGGCAAAGGCTCCTATGTCTACACCGCCGACGGCACCGAATACCTCGACCTCTACGGCGGCCATGCCGTCATTTCAATAGGCCATGCCCACCCGCATTACGTCAAGGCCATAGCCGACCAGGCCGCGCGCCTCGGCTTCTACTCCAACTCGGTGGAAAACTCGCTCCAACAGCGTCTGGCCGACAAGCTCGGCGCCCTGTCGGGCTATCCCGACTATCAGCTTTTCCTGGTCAATTCGGGGGCCGAGGCCAACGAAAACGCCATGAAGCTCGCTTCGTTTGTCACCGGCCGCTCAAAAATCCTCGCCTTCTCGAAGGCGTTCCATGGCCGCACGTCGGGCGCCGTCGCCGCCACCGACAACCCCGCCATCCAGGCTCCCTTCAACCGCACGCTCAACGTGGAGTTTGCTCCCCTCAACGACATCGAGGCCGTGCGCAAGGCTCTCGCCTCGGATGAGTTTGCCGCCGTCATCATCGAAGGCATTCAGGGTGTGGCCGGCATCCGCATGGTCGACGACGAGTTTCTCCGCGCCCTCGCCGACGCGTGCCGCGAGACGGGCACTCTGCTCATCCTCGACGAAATCCAGTCGGGCTACGGCCGCTCCGGACGTTTCTTCGCCCATCAGTATGCCGGCGTGCGCCCCGACATCATCACCTGCGCCAAGGGCATCGCCAACGGTTTCCCGATGGGCGCGCTCCTCATCTCGCCCGCCATCGAGCCGCGCAAGGGTATGCTCGGCACCACTTTCGGGGGCAACCACCTTGCCTGCGCCGCGGCCATTGCCGTGCTCGACGTGATGGAGCAGGACGACCTCGTCGACAACGCGCGCGCCATGGGCGAGTACCTCATCGAGCGTCTGCGCGAGATGCAGCAGCGTCATCCCGACAAAATCAAGGATGTCCGCGGCCGCGGCCTGATGATAGGCATTGAAATAGCCGGCTCGGCGGCCGACCTGCGCCGCCGTCTGCTCTTCGAGCGCCGCATCTTCACCGGTGGCGCCGGACTTTCCACGGTGCGCCTCCTGCCCGCCCTCTCGCTGACGCGCGAACAGGCCGACACTTTCCTTGCCAATTTCGAAGAAATCCTCAACTAATCACCCCTCAACACTCTCTCCTCAACCCTACCCATGCGCCATTTCACCAACGTCAAAGATATCGGCCCGCTCGACGCGGCCGTCAAAGAAGCTCTCGAAGTCAAGGCCAACCGCTTCGGGTTTACCGACCTGGGTCGCAACAAGACCCTGCTCATGATTTTCTTCAATTCGTCGCTCCGCACGCGCCTCTCCACACAGAAGGCCGCCATGAACCTGGGCATGAACGTGATGGTGCTCGACGTCAATCAGGGCGCGTGGAAGCTCGAGACCGAGCGCGGAGTGGTGATGGACGGCGACAAGGCCGAACACCTGCTCGAAGCAATCCCCGTCATGGGCTCGTATGCCGACATCATCGGGGTGCGCTCCTTCGCCGGGCTCAAGGACAAGGCCGAAGACTACGAAGAGAGGGTCATCAACCAGTTCATCCGCTATTCGGGCCGTCCCGTCTTCTCGATGGAGGCCGCCACGCGCCACCCGCTCCAGAGTTTCGCCGACCTCATCACCATCGAGGAATACAAGACCAAACCGCGTCCGAAAGTGGTGATGACCTGGGCGCCCCACCCCCGCGCGCTGCCGCAGGCTGTGCCCAATTCGTTTGCCGAGTGGATGAACGCCGCCGACGTGGATTTCGTCATCACCCACCCCGAGGGCTACGAGCTCGCCCCCGAATTCGTAGGCGACGCGCGCGTGGAATACGACCAGCGCAAGGCTCTCGAGGGCGCCGACTTCGTCTATGCCAAGAACTGGTCGGCCTATGCCGACCCCAACTACGGCAAGGTGCTCAACACCGACCGCGCATGGACCGTCGACTCCGGGAAGATGGCTCTCACCGACAATGCTTTCTTCATGCACTGCCTGCCGGTGCGCCGCAACATGATTGTCACCGACGACGTTATCGAGTCGGAGCGCAGCATCGTTATCCCCGAAGCTGCCAACCGTGAGATTTCGGCGCAGGTGGTGCTCAAACGTATGCTCGAATCGCTATGATTACGGTAGTCAAAATCGGGGGCAACATCGTCGACAATCCCGAAGCGCTCGCGCGCTTTGTCGATGCCTTCAGCCGCCTCGAAGGAAAGAAAATCCTCATCCACGGCGGAGGCAAGGAGGCCACGCGGCTTTCGGGGCGCCTCGGAATCGAGACCACCATGATTGACGGCCGCCGCGTCACCGACCGCGCCACGCTCGACATCTGCACGATGGTCTACGCCGGGCTGGTCAACAAACGCATCGTCTCGATGCTTCAGGCCGCGGGTGTCGACGCCATCGGTCTCTCCGGAGCCGACGCCGACATCATCCGCGCCACGCGCCGCCCGGCCGCTCCGGTAGACTACGGTTTCGTGGGCGACATAGCCCTCGACGGTGTCAATTCCGAAACGCTCGGCCGCCTGCTCGACGCAGGCCTCACCCCGGTGTTCTGCGCCATCACCCATGACGGCAACGCCACGCTGCTCAACTGTAACGCCGACACCATCGCCGCCGCCGTGGCCATCGCCGCCGCTCGCCTCGACGAGACCGACCTCCACTACTGTTTCGAACAGCCGGGCGTCATGGCCGACATCGAGCGCCCCGACTCGCTCATTGCCCGCATCAATCCCGCCGACTACAAGCGGCTCAAGGAGGAGGGCGTCATCGTCAAGGGCATGATTCCGAAGCTCGACAACGCTTTCCGCGCCATCGACGCGGGGGTGAGAAACGTCATCGTCAAACACGCCGACAATCTTCTGACGAGTGTCGGCACCACGCTTTCGGCCGACTGATGGACCCCGTCGCCCTGCTTTGCCGCCTGATTGAGACTCCCTCGGTGTCGCGCCATGAGGAAGCCACCGCCGCCCTGCTCTTCGACGAGATGACGGCACGCGGCCTCGCGCCCCGCCGCGTAGGCAACAATGTCTATGCCGTCGCACCCTCCTACGACCCCTCGCGCCCTACGCTGCTTCTCAATTCCCACCACGACACCGTGCCCCCCTCGGCGGCTTACACGCGCTCTCCGCACGCCGCCACTCTCGAAGAGGGGCGCCTCTACGGTCTGGGCAGCAACGACGCCGGCGCGTCGGGCGTGGCGCTTCTCGAAGCGTTCACCCGTGTTTATCGCACACCTCTCCCCTACAATCTGATTCTCGCCCTGACAGCCGAGGAGGAAGTGGGCGGCGAGGGGGGCATGCGCCTCTTCCTGCCTCACGTTCTCTCGGAGGGCTACCGCATCGACGCCGCCATTGTAGGCGAACCCACGGAGATGCAGGCTGCCGTAGGCGAGCGCGGACTGCTCGTGTTTGACGCCGTCACTACGGGTGTCACGGGCCACGCCGCCCGCGGCGAAGGCATCAACGCCATCTATCGCGCCATGGCCGACATCGAGGCGCTCCGTGCCTACAGGTTTGAGCGCACCAGCACGCTCCTCGGCCCCATCACACTCAACGTGACGCAAATCAACGCCGGGCGCGCCCACAACGTCATTCCCGACGAATGCTGCTGGGTGGTTGACGTGCGCACCACCGACGCCTATTCCAACCCCGACACCGTCGAACTGCTCCGCAAGGCCGTGAGCCGGCACACCACCCTCACGCCGCGCTCCACACGCGTCCACGCCTCAGCCATCGCGGCGACCCACCCGCTCGTCGAAGCCGCCGTATCGCTCGGCGCAAAGACCTTTGTCTCGCCCACCACAAGCGACATGTCGCTGCTCCACGACATCCCCTCCCTGAAAATCGGCCCCGGCTCATCCTCGCGTTCCCACAGCGCCGACGAATGGGTGGAAGCCGCCGCAATCACAGCCGCCGCCGACTTCTACACCTCGCTCCTCCTCAGCC
>JAIDCC010000032.1 GCA_029056055.1 Duncaniella sp. | reverse complement strand
GCCCCACAACGTCGACTCGCCCCCTCTCGCCGCGCCCCCATCGCCCAAGATATCGGTCAAATTCCTTCTGTGTATCAATCGTTTACGCCTCAATGTACGGACGTGCCTTCGGCACGTAGCACAGGCCGGGCGACAACAAATCACAACGTAAAATATCACCTAACGTGCTGTGCATGAGAAACGTGCCGAAGGCACGTCCGTACATGGTCGCGTATTTTTTCGCCCGTTTTTATCTTCCGACGTATTGAATGGCACATCCGCGCAGGCCCACGACGTCGAATTACTCCCTCTCCGCGCCCACACTCCGCGGACGCGCCATGGCGCGTCCCAATGCTGTTTACTTGAGCTTTTCATTCCCGAAACTCATAATACTAAATAGTTGATTAATAAGACTAATATTATATCATAAAATCCTTAAGTAACAGCATTGTGGCGCGTCCCTACCTATAAATCTACCTATTAGCCAACATTACGGCTGCCTGTAAAAAAACATCTCCGGCGGGGCGTAGGCCTGCCGGAGATGGGGAATGCGGGATTGGGGTCGTAGTCAGACGACGCACGGAGAGGAGGGAGGCGCGCGGATGAGAGAGGTCAGACGCCGAGTGAGGCGCATAAAAAGCGCATACAAGCGGCGATGCAATAATCGGGTTGGGTCTAGAGTTACAAATTCCCTCAGTGGGAATAATAGACGGTAGAATCCTTATTAGGCGTAATCGACTTGTTGCTCTGCCATGCAAAGAAATGTAGCCATATTAGAAACGAAAGTCCATATACAACAAGACCCTTCGGAGGTGTCCGAAGGGTCGTATGAGTTAGCGACTAACTCGCCTACGCGCGTTGAACTAAATATTGAAGCGGTATGGCGAAGACCGAGGCTCTGTTCACGAAAGCGTTTCGGCGTCTCAACTCCGTAATAATCAATATAATATAGACCCAACACTTGTGATAACATAAAAAAAACATTTCGCTATTATAACTTTTTAGTCTGAAAATTTGTTAGATTAGAGAAAAGTAGCTAACTTTGCAACATCTCACCAACCAGGCGTTGAAAGAGAAACGGGAGCGGTCAGTGCCGCTCCTTGCTTTTTATGTACTCTTCATATTCCTTTATAAATTTCTTTTTACGCCATTCATGCTCAATGAGGTATGCAGTCCATGGAAGAAGATATCCATTACCTTTACGCAGAATAACGACATAATTCTCTGCTTCGTGCAAGATTAAGACATTCGTTTTGGTACCACGAGTGTTTTCCCAAACGCACAGATAAGGGTGTTCACTATTATTTATAATAAATGAAGGCCATTTTATCCGCTCTAATCTTCTTAGATCTGGAAGACGATTCAGTTCATCCTCACCTTCAGATGTCATATGCCAGAAAGTAGCCTCTTTCCCATCAGAAATTGGGTACTTCTTTAACCCCAATCTAACTCCTCGAAAGTTTGGACGATTGCGAATAAATTCATCCGTGAATATTTTGTAAACGGCTTCGAGATATTGCGCAAAATTACCTCCGAACTCTGAAAGCTCGATTAACTCAGGTAACTCAAGATACGATTCAGTTTCAATGCATTCTTCCATGCCAAAAGAAAAGATTAAATTTGGGCTCGAGAAGCCATGTATTGGAAGTAAGAGAGTATCCGCTTCTTTGGCGAATCAAATCAATTAATGCTAACTTAGCTGCATTTGTACTAAGCCCACGATTACTATATGAAAGCGCTCCAATTAAAAGGTCAGTAAGCCCCATAATCTCGACTTCATGAGAACGGATTTGCTGAACTCTATGAATCATTTGGCGGTTGAAATCAAACTGGCTATTACATAAAACATCGTGTAATTTTTCAACTTTACTTTGACTGCGCGTATCTTTAATGTCAATATAGATAGCATATTCGCTTCCAGGTGTAAAGATACGACTTAACATCAAGAAGTAAGCGCGATAATAAAAATCATCATGAGTTAAGTTGAATATTTGCAGATTCAATTCTCTTTTATTAATGATTATTGCTCTAAAGGATAAGCAACTATAGTCAAAAAAAAAGTTGACAAGAGCCTTATAATATTCCAATTTGGATGGTGAAACCTTATTCCATTTAATCTCAGTATCTCGATACACTCCGTATTGAGTTTTTATTGCTCTTATACGATCTGAAATTTGTTTTTTTAACTCATTGGGGCATGTAATACCGCCAATTACCATTATGAAATCATTGTCACGACCATTTTGGAGGTGGCAACTTTCATCACAGTATATATTGAAAAGATTGTATGACATAATTAGTCCCAGTCGTTTAGGTTATCAATGAATTGGTCAAGGTCTTGTTTCGAATAATGAAAGATCGGTGGTATTATCGCGAACTTCCTAATTATTCATTAGCTGTCTAAGTAATGCCATATATTTATTATAGGCTTTATCCAATTTATCAGACAAGTTAACTGTTCGTTTAATGGTTTCTTCAGTTGGAAGTTCAAGCTTAATTCTTGATAGACAATCAATTTTTAAGTCTGCGCGTGCACCACCTAAACAATAGTCGTTAATAATAACTTTATATATACTTGTTTTCAGAAGACGTTGGAGATAATAATTAGGTAGAATCTCCTGGTCGGTAATTCTAAAAACAGGATAAATATTAGAGACGAACATATAGGGAGATATATTTGGTACTATACCTATACTTCCAACATTAATACGATGCGGATTGTAGGTAAAATCACCAGGATAAACTCTCTTATACTTTTGATTTAATTCGTTCAGTTCAGACGCAGTTAAGACTTCACCAGAATAGATGCCATTTTTAGTAACCGAAAGAATTACGCATTCTTGATCGGGATTTTCAAATGAATCAATATCGAATTTCTCAACTCTTTCTTTAATGTATGTTCCGATTTCTACTAAAGAATCGTGATTAGTTTCTTCAGGAAGATGTTCCATATAATTGAAGGGAAAAAGATTGTAATTTTTCTCAACAATTCCAGAGAATGGAACATCAATAGAATTAGGTGTAGCAAAGTTCCGAAGTCCTTTATCCATATTATAATCCATAAGGAACTTATTGCAATCTGAGAGTCCCTTTAATGGTCTGCGACGTGCACCTAATTCAAATCCATCATTACGTATGATGTACATCGAAGCTTCGCTTAACTCTTCACGCCGATTAGTTTTTTTCCAAGCAAAAATTACACTGGTCTTTGTAGGCGTATATGGGTTAAAAACTCCACGTGGAAGAGAGAGAACTATTAAACGGGAGCTTTCGTCAATAATCTTTTTTCTAATATCGTATGTTTCATCACTGTACAAGAATGTGTCCGGGACGACAACAGCCATTCTACCGCCTCTTTTCAAGGCCTTCCATATATGTTGCATAAAAAGGCTATCACCTTTATCAGTTGGAAAATCATAAAGAGAACCGTTCTCTAAATTTTTTTGTGAATACGGAATATTAGAAACGACAATTTCAAATTTTTCATCAACCACCTCAGAAAGACTATCCATTTGACGTATATGAGTATGACCGTCTCCAAAGAGAATCATATTCATTTTGGCGATACGAGCGGTGGAAGTTATTTCTCTACCATAGATGGATTCTTCACGAATGAACTTCTTTTTTTCCTTTTTCTCGGCAATTATTTCCGGGGAATCCTCAGGATAAATAATTATATCCGTATTAGTGCGGAGATGCTTGAAACATTCCAATAAGAAGCCTCCGGTACCACAACACGGGTCATAGATTTTTTCGCCATATATCGGATTGAGAAGTTTAATTATCATTTTTACGATATGTCTTGGCGTGTAATATTCGCCTAAATCCTTATTGCCATTAGTAACATTACGTAAAAAGAACTCAAAAGCATCCCCTTTAACGTCAGAATCAACATTTTTAAATGGGATACTCTCAATAAGTTCAATCAATTGGATAAGGAAATTTTCGTCATTAATGTTTAATGATGACTCAAAAACGTCCCCATAAAGTTCTCGGAGTTTTCGCTTTATGGTATCTTCCAAATACGATTTTACCTCGGAATCTTCAATGTGGAAATTGCTGCGACCAATAACTAAAGGAGTTTTCTCAATGAGTTTTTTCCAATAACTTGTTCTCTCGCTGTCGTGTCCATTAGTTTCTCCAATATCATCTAAATCGTTTTTCAGTTTAAGAAACATCAGATCTGAAAAAACTGAAAAACGCTCATAACCATCTCTTAACCCTGCTTTGCGGAGAAGATTATTAGCCTTTTTGAATTTAGATAGAAGTTGGTCGCGTGAAAGAGAAAAACCAGATGGAATACTTTCTATATTAAAATTGCCCTCAATTAGTTGGATAAGTGTCCGTTCATCAACAAAATCACTTAACTCAATGTTGTCAATCTTAATAGGTTCTCTATTTTTTGTGCACGCATAGAATGCCCCCGAATTATATACAAATACGATGGGAATATCGAGTGGGTTAGCATAATACTCTATAGCTTGGTCAATAGCACTTTCTAAGGACACCGATGGTCTTTTTGCTTCAATAACGGCTAAAATTTTGCTCGTGCCAGATTGATAAACTAAAAAGTCCGGGTTGCGACCATTTAATAAATCATCTTGATAGTTATATTTAGCTCTTTCGCGAAAGATATTGCAATTAGAGTCCATCTCGTCCATATTAAAATTGAGTGAACGCAGTCTTTCCTCAATTTTAGTACGAGTATATGCCTCTAACGGAGATTTAATTGAATATGTATTATTGTTGGCCATACCATAAATAAAACTTCCTTGTAGCATCTGAAGGCTGACCAAAGCCAGTAACGACTACTCTGGAGTTGTCAAAGTTTTTCGGCTCGTTCTGCATATCTTTGCAATATTAGGTCAATTGTCAGAATTTGCACGCTTTACGAGTGCAAAGATAGCGATTATTTTTGACATAGCAGTAAAAGAAAGTATACAAATTTCACCGCTCATACTGAGGGAGGTGTTGCTATCACTTTTTATTGCTTATTTCTCCCCTCCATGTTGCGATCACCATGGACGCTCGTCGGACTTATTCATGAGTTATGGCTGTATCCCCCAAAAAACATCTCCGGCGGGGTGGTAGGCCTGCCGGAGATGGGGAATGCGGGATTGGAGGCGTCGCCGGAAGACGCGCCGTGGGGTGAGGTCAGACGCCGGGGACGGAGGGGGTTAGGAGATGCGGAGGAGGTAGTAGTTCTTTTTGCCGCGCTGGACGAGGATGTAGCGGTCGTTGAGGAGCATGTCGGGGGTGACGGGTGCGTAGGGGTCGGCGATTTTCTCTTTGTTGATGCTTACGCCGCCGCCCTGGACGAGCTTACGCATTTCGCCTTTCGAGGCGAAGACGGGGGCTGTGTCGGTGAGGAGGTCGACGAGCTTGGTGCCTTCTTCGATTGCTGCGCGGGGCACTTCAAACTGAGGCACGCCTTCCATGACGGAAAGGAGAGTGGCTTCGTCGATGCGGTGGAGTGCGTCGGCGGCTTTGTTGCTGAAGAGAATCTGCGAGGCTTCGACGGCCATTTCGTAGTCTTCGGCGGAGTGGACCATCGTGGTGATTTCCTTTGCGAGTCGCTTCTGAAGGGGGCGTGCGCCGGGGTCTTTGGCCTGCTCTTCGATGAGGGCCTCGACTTCTTCGCGGGTCAGCTCGGTGAAAATCTTGATATACTTGGCGGCGTCTTCGTCGCTGACGTTGAGCCAGAACTGATAGAATTTGTAGGGAGTGGTGTAGCGGGGGTCGAGCCAGACGTTGCCGCTCTCGGTCTTGCCGAATTTTCCGCCGTCTGCCTTGGTGATGAGGGGGCAGGTGAGGGCGAATGCCTCGCCGCCTTCGATGCGGCGGATTAGCTCGGTGCCTGTGGTGATGTTGCCCCACTGGTCGGAACCGCCGAGCTGCAGACGGCAGCCTTTGTCGCGGTAGAGGTGGAGGAAGTCGTAGCCCTGGCAGAGCTGGTAGGAGAATTCGGTGAACGACATGCCCTCGCGGCTCTCGCCCGAGAGACGCTTCTTGACCGAATCCTTGGCCATCATGTAGTTGACGGTGATGTGCTTGCCGATGTCGCGGATGAAGTCGAGAAACGAGAAGTTTTTCATCCAGTCGTAGTTGTTGACCATTTCGGCGCGGTTAGGGGCGTCGGAGTCGAAATCGAGAAATTTCGCGAGCTGCTTCTTGATGGCCTCCTGGTTGTGGCGCAGTGTCTCCTCGTCGAGGAGTTTGCGTTCCTGACTTTTCATCGAGGGGTCGCCAATCATGCCGGTGGCGCCTCCGACGAGAGCCAGGGGTTTGTGGCCCGAGCGCTGGAAATGTTTGAGCATCATCACACCGACGAGGTGGCCGATGTGGAGAGAGTCAGCCGTAGGGTCGATGCCCAGATAGGCTGTGGTCATGCCTTTCTTGAGTTGTTCGTCTGTGCCGGGCATCATCTGATGTATCATGCCGCGCCACGACAGTTCTTCTATAAAGTCCATAATGGTTATTCAGGTGGAAATTGTTGTAGGGATAATATTGCAGGTTGAGAGGAGGATGGCTGAGGGCCGGAGGTGATGAGGCTGCCGCAGTAAGGTCTGCCTTGCCGGTGGCGCTTTTCAGCGACCCACGTAATCATCACTTCTTACCTCCGCCGTCCATTGTGACGATTGAGCCGTCGGGACGGTAGGAAAGCGGCATCACCTTTACGCTGCGGAGCGAAGAGACACCGCCCGAGGGGGCGCTGTCGTGATAGAACAGCCACCATTTGCCGTCGATTTCTGTCACGGCCTGATGGGTTGACCATCCGGTGACGGGGGTGAGCACTTCGCCTCCGTAGACAAACGGCCCATAGGGCGAGTCGGATGTGGCATAGCAGATGAAATGTGTCCCTCCGGTCGAATAGGTCAGATAGTAACGGCCGTTGGCTTTGTGCACCCACGAAGCCTCGAAGAAGCGATGAGGGTCGCCGTTGCCGAGAGGTGTGCCGAGCGAATCGGTGACTATGACCGGACGCGGCATCTCGGCAAGCTGCATCATGTCGGGAGCGAGGCGCGCCACCCTGACAGGCACGGCAGCGTCGTCAGGACCGGGGCGCGTAGCACATTCGAGCAGTATGTTGTCGGCATCGTAACGCTGGTTCTGGCCTCCGTTCAGACCTCCGAAATAGATGTAGTAGTCATCGCCGTCGCGCAGCACCGCAGGGTCGATGCTGTAGGTGCCGCGAATGGGGTCGGGAGCCGCCGTAAACGGGCCGGTGGGAGAATCGGCTGTCGCCACACCTATGCGGAACAGACCGTTATAGTCTTTCGCACAGAAATACAGGTAATAGCGTCCGTCTTTCTCGGCCACGTCTACCGCCCACATCTGGCGCGCGGCCCAGGGCACGTCGTCGAGCGACAGTATTACGCCGTGGTCGGTGACCGGAGCGGTCATCGGGTCATCACCGTCGATTGAAAAGACGTGATAGTCTTTCATGTCGTAGTGATTGCCGTCGGTGCGGTCGGTGACGGGTGAGGCCCAGTCGTGCGACGTGTAGACATAGGTCTTGCCGTCAAACACATGAGCGGCCGGATCGGCCATATAGTCGGCCGGCCACAGGTATCTCGACGGGCGCGTTTCAGGCTCCGACGCCATCAGGGCAAGCGCGGTAGCGCAGCACATCGAGACAAACATCCGTTTCATCATTGATACGCGGATTATTTCAGGTTGGCCAGGGCGGCGGCAATGCGGCGCATGGCTTCGCGGATGTTTTCGTCGGAGGTGGCATAGCTCAGGCGGATGTAGCCCTCCATGCCGAAAGCGGCGCCGTCGACGGTGGCCACATGACCCTTTTCGAGCAGATACATGGCAAGGTCGCCGGAGGTCTTGATGGGAGTGCCTTCTGGGGTGACGGTGCCCAGATAGTAGGTCACTTCGGGGAAGAGGTAGAATGCGCCCTGGGGGACGTTGGTCTTGAGGCCGGGAATCTGCGAGGCGAGCTCAACGACGAGGTCGCGGCGGCGACGGAAAGCGGCGTTCATCTCGGCCACACATTCCTGCGAGCCTTCGTAGGCGGCTTCGGCAGCCTTCTGGGCTATCGACGAGGCGTTAGACGAATACTGACCCTGGAGCTTGGTGACAGCCTTTGCGAGCCACTCGGGAGCGGCGCAGTAGCCGATGCGCCAGCCGGTCATGGCATAGGCCTTGGAGACGCCGTTGATGATGACGGTGCGGTCGGCGATTTCGGGGAAGGAGGCCATCGAGGTGTAGGAGCCGGTGAAATTGATGTGCTCGTAGATTTCGTCGGACAGCACGATGATGCCGGGGTGTTCGGCCAGCACGTCGACGAGTCCCTGAAGCTCCTCGCGCGAGTAGATTGAGCCGGTGGGGTTTGAGGGGGAGCAAAGCAGAAGCATGCGCGTGGCGGGAGTGATGGCTGCGCGAAGCTGTGCGGGGGTGATTTTGAAGTCCTGGGTGATGTCGGCGTTGACGCTGACAGCCTTGCCGCCGGCGAGCTTGACCATTTCGACGTAGCTCACCCACGCGGGCATGGGGATAATCACCTCGTCGCCGGGATTGATAGAGGCGAGAATCACGTTGCAGAGGGCCTGCTTGGCGCCGTTGCTCACGACAATCTGCGTGGGGGCATACTCTACGCCGTTTTCCTCGCGAAGTTTGCGCGACACGGCCTGACGCAGCGACAGATAGCCGGGCACGGGGGTGTAAAACGTGAAGTTGTCGTCAATGGCCTTCTTGGCTGCCTCCTTGATGTGGTGGGGAGTGTTGAAATCGGGTTCGCCCACCGAGAGGTTGATGACATCGACGCCCTGCGCCTTGAGTTCGTTGCTTTTCTGCGACATGGCCAGTGTTGCCGAGGGGGCAAGTGCCTGCACGCGCTCTGAAATGTGAGGTGTCATTATGCTGATTTTTAACAATGTTCGGAGAATATGTGTTTTCAAGCGCAAATTTACGATTTTTTCGACACTTAACAAAACGATAGCTCGAAAAACCACCCCCTCGCGGCGGCGTGACAAAACCTGACGCCCCCGGCGAGCGTTTTAAAGGAAGGCGCCCTGTCGGCTGAACAGACCGCCCGAACACATTACAAACGTAAAAAAATCACGAACTACTATGAATGATATCAACACACCTCAGGAACTTTTGAATCTCACGGGCAAGGTGGCCGTGGTGACGGGCGCCGGCAAAGGCATCGGGGCTGCGTGTGCCGAGATTTTGGCCGCGGCGGGAGCGAAGGTGGTGGTCAGCACGCGGCATCTTGACGAAGCCACGGAAGAAGCAGAACGCATCAAGGCCGCCGGCGGCGAGGCGACACCGTTTCGCTGCGACGTGCTCGTAGACGCCGACCTTGTAGGGCTGGTGGATTTCACCGTCAAAACCTACGGGCGTCTCGACATCCTCATCAACAACGCCGGGGGCGGGGGCGGAGGCACCGAAAGCCCGTTTGCCATCGACCGCGCCTACGTTGAGAAAATCTACAACATGAATGTCTTCGCGCCCTGGCGATTGTGTCAGCTCGCAACGCCCCACATGCAGCGGGGAGGCTACGGGTCGATTGTCAACATCTCGTCGATGAGCAGTATCAACCATAGTCCCGGCATAGCCATCTATGCCTCGACGAAGGCCGCCCTCAACCACATGTCGGCCAACCTGGCCCACGATTTCGGTCCCATGGGCATCCGCATCAACTGCGTAGGCCCGGGTGCCACGCGCACCGACGCGCTCGCCTCGGTGCTCACGCCCGAAATCGAGGAGCGCATGCTCGCCCACACCCCAATCCACCGTCTCGGCGAGGCCTCCGACATAGCGCGCGCCGTGCTTTTCCTGGCGTCGCCCATGGCGTCGTGGATATCGGGACAGACGTTAATGGTGAACGGCGGAGGCGCCCAAACCCTCGATTGAACCGCCGCCAATGCAAATCTTTCGCAAAGAAAGGGGTTAATTATTGTAGAAGCTACGAATATTTAATTTTTTTTCGTAACTTTGCACCATCAATTCCCCATCCCTCTTATCATACTATTATGACTAAAGCAGAAATCGCAAGTGAAATATCCAGAGCGTCGGGCATCGACAAAGTAATCGCACTGACCGTCATCGAAAAACTGATGGTAGTGGTGAAAGACAGCCTCATCAACGGTGAGAACGTCTATCTCCGCGGATTCGGAACATTCCTCGTGAAGACCCGCGCCGAAAAGACCGCCCGCAACATCACCAAGAACACCGCGCTCGTCGTCCCCGCTCATCCCATCCCCGCCTTCAAGCCCTCTGCAAGCTTCAAAAGAGAGGTTGCCGAGGCCAACGTAGAGAAGAAGTAATCAGGTCTTCTCACGACGCGGCCGCATAGCGGAAACGATTATCTCTACATGCACACAGCCGTCGCCCTCCGGGCGGCGGCTGATTTTTTTATCGGGTGATTAGGAATGATTTGGGGGCCGGAGGGGTAGAATGTGAGATTTGGAATTGACATGTGGGGAATTCGACCTCACGCGCCCAAGACATCGGCCAAATCGCACCTGTGTATCAACAATTTACGCCTCAATGTACGGACGTGCCTTCGGCACGTTGCTCAGGCCGGGCAACAACCAATCGCAACATAAAAATATCACCTAACACGCTGTGCATAAGCAACGTGCCGAAGGCACGTCCGTACATGGTCGCGTATTTTTTCGCCCGTTTTTATCTTCCGACGTATTGAATGGCACATCCGCGCGGACCCTCGACGACGAAATAGCCCGGTCGCCGCGCCAATTCGCCGCGGACGCGCCATGGGCGGTGGGGGAAAAGGAGAAGCCCCGGCTGCGAGGGCGGCCGGGGCCTCAATGGGGAAGAGGATGGGGGACGGCGGGATTACTGACGGCCCGAGGTGGCAACCTCTTTCGCAATCTTGCCTACGAGGCCCTGGAGCACCTTGCCGGGACCGAATTCGATGAACTCGGTGGCACCGTCGGCCACCATGTTCTGCACGCTCTGGGTCCAGCGGACGGGGGCGGTGAGCTGTGCCACGAGGTTGGCCTTGATTTCGGCGGGGTCGGTGTGGGGTTTGGCGTCGACGTTCTGATAGACGGGAACGGCGGGCGTCTTGAACTCGGTGGCCTCGATGGCCTCGGCGAGCTTGGCGCGGGCGGGCTCCATGCAGGGCGAGTGGAAACCGCCACCTACCTTAAGCTTGAGGGCGCGACGAGCGCCGGCTTCCTTAGCCTTCTCGCAAGCAGCGTCGATGGCTTCGTCGGTGCCCGAGATTACGAGCTGACCGGGGCAGTTGTAGTTGGCGCACACCACGGTGCCGGGCACCTCGGCGCAGATGGCCTCAACCTTTTCGTCGGGCAGACCGATGATGGCGGCCATAGTGGAGGGATTGATTTCGCAAGCTTCCTGCATGGCCTTGGCGCGGGCCGAGACGAGGCGCACGCCGTCTTCGAAGCTGAGGGCGCCGGCGGCTACGAGAGCCGAAAACTCGCCGAGCGAGTGACCGGCCACCATGGCGGGGTCGAAATCGGGGGCGGTGAGTGCGAGAATCACCGAGTGGAGGAATATGGCGGGCTGAGTCACCGCGGTCTGACGGAGGTCTTCGTCGGTTCCGGCAAACATGAGGTCGGTGATGCGGAAGCCGAGGATGTCGTTGGCTTTCTCAAAGAGTTCTTTGGCGCGGGGGTCGTTGTCGTAGAGGTCTTTGCCCATACCTACGAATTGAGCACCCTGGCCGGGGAATACGAATGCTTTCTTGCTCATTGTGTTTTAAGTAAGTTCTAAAAATAAAACGATATGTGATGAAAAATTCTTGAACAATAAAACTCGTTCTTTTTGGATGCCTTGAGTCTTTCGTTCAGGCGCATAGCTCGCTATGCTTCTTCACTCAAGCCTCAAATCACCTCAAAAATAACTTCCTTTTATCTGTTCATTTATTTTTCTCACTTACTTAGATGATTATTGTTGGCCGCGCGACGGCACGTGGCAGTCGGCTCACGCGGCAGAGATTAATGTCATTTGAGTTCGGCCACCACCCTCACCGTCGTGACGGGGTCGTCGGGGGCGTTTGCCGTGATGGAAATGCGGGCGTTGAGGAGACGTTTGTCGCCGAGAAGGTCGGTGTCTACCGTCACGTCGAGGCGGGTCGACTTGCCCGGTTTGATTTTCGTGTCTTTGATTTTGGCGGTCACGGCGGGGTCAGACGAAGCCACGTCGCGCACAATCAGCACGGAGCGTCCTGTGTTTTTGACCGTCACTGAGCGCGTCAGCTTGCCCTGACCTGTCTGAAGCTGTTCGAGGTCGACGGCCATCGGGGTGACATCTATCACCGGGGCGTCGCGTAGCTCCTGCGGGGAGAGTTTCGAGAAATCCTCGGCCAGAATGGCCACGGTGCGGATTTCGAGCGGGTCGGCCGAGGGGGCGGCGTCGGGATAGAACTTGAACGAGCCTTCGAGGGCGCCCCATGCGTCTGTGAGCGACGACTTGAACACCGTGGCGATGATGAAGCGTTCGCCGGGAGGCACCACGGCGGGCTCGACGAGAGCCGTCAGATAGCGGGGCACGTCGGCCACGCGGGGGCGCAACGTGTCGGCCGAGGCGTTGATACATTCGAGCGACTGCCCCTTGGTGTCGCCACGATAGATTTTGCCGTAATTAATCATTGACGAGCGCAGGCGCACCGGCCCGATTTCCATAGGGAAGCGGGAGCGGAGCGTAGCCGCCGACCCGACGACAGTGCCCGAGATGGTGAGCGACGAGCGGAGAGGCTCGACGTCGCAGTCGACGCTGACGCGCTTCACAAACTGTCCCGGACGGCCTTCGGGGAGAAACCCGACGTGGATGACAGCCGTATCGCCGGGAGCGATGGGCGCGGGCGAATACTCGGGGCGCGTGCAGCCGCAGTTGGCGCGGACGTCGATGATTGACATCGGCTCGGAGCCATCGTTGACCAGGTAGAAGTCGCAGTAGACGGTGCCACCATCCTCGGAAATCACCCCGAACGAGTGTTCCTTGCCGAGCCAACGGCCGGCGGCCGACAGAGAGGCGGCGGAGGCCACGACCAGGAGCGCAGCAATGATGAAATCTTTCATAAGCTAAGGTTATTCAGGGAGCACAATACCCGAGAAATGAAGCACATAGGTGCGATTGCCGGGATCGAAGGTCACCTTGAACGCGCGCGACACCTCGCCCTTGAACGATTTGGGGTCGAACTTCACGGTGATAGACGAGCTTTTGCCGGGCATGATGGGTTCACGCGAATAAAAAGGCATGGTGCAGCCGCACCCGCCGTTGGTGACACCCACCACACCGATGGGTTGAGAGGTGGGATTGGTGAAGGGAAACTCCAGCTTCACCTGACCGCCTGAGGCCTTGACAGTGCCGAAGTCAACGTGGGTGGTGGTAAACGCGGCCACATCCTTCTTCTTGCCCTTGGCCGACACGCCGAAACCGGCCACCGCACCGAGCATGACAATCGTAAAAAGTATAATCAGCTTTTTCATACTTAAATCCTAATTAACGCGCAAATTTACAACAATTATCGCACATATCCAAAAAAACAGGCGCGTCCCACGGGGGGACACGCCTGTGTGCGGTGTCGGGGATGAGCTGCGCTAAAGCTTGCCCCACCTCCAAAAAGGCTGACGCCTGATTTGGGGGTGGGGCAATATGGGAAGAAGGGGGAGGGAGTGTGATTACATGAGGCTCAGTAGGTCTTGAAACTTACTTCTCAGGCCTTGTTTTTGATAATCAGCACTTCGATAATCTGGATTGCGGTCTGTTCGGGGATTTCGAGAGCCTGAGCAAGCTGATTGATTACTTCCTTCTCTTCGTCTTCCACCACGCCGTCGGCGAGGGCGATGTCAACCGCACATGCGAAAGCGGTGAGCTTGAGGTCGTCGGGCAGACCTGCTACAGAGGCGGCCACGAGAGCCGAGGGGCCTTCGTTGCGGAGGATGCGGAACACTTTGTCGAACATCTTGTCGAAAGCGGGGCCGGAGTAGTTGTCGTAGAGACGGAGGCGACGAATGTAGTTGACGATGCCGTCCCATTCAGACTGGGCGATGCTGCCGTCGGCACCTGCCATAGCGAGAGCGATGCCTGCGAAGGCTTCCTGAGCGTTGAACGGCTCGGCCTGAGGAGCCTTTGAGAATACTTTGTCAAATAATCCCATAGTATTGAAATTTGTTGGTTAATTAATGAAATTCCGGACAGTGAAAATGGTCTTGTCCGAAAGGTAAAGAAGTCGTTTAAACTTCCAAGGGTTAGAAAACGTATTGCAAATTTACCCAAAAAATGTCATTATCGCAAACTTTCCACACGATTTTTTCGTAACTTTGCGGCATTAGAACCTCATCAGAACCCACTCAACCCAACATACCATGAAAAAAAGATTTATCGCGCTATGCCTTGCTCTCGCCTGCCTGACAGGGGCTTCAGCCCGGACGACCGACGCCATTCAGGGCGTCCTCCCGGTGACCGACCCCACGATGAAGAAAAGTCTGGCGGGAGAGTGGAGCCTGAAAGTGGTCGAGGGCATCACCGACGACCCCTCGGTGCCCCCGACAGACGCAACGTGGGGAGTAATCCCCGTGCCGGGCTGCTGGGAGGCCTACGGTTTCTGCAAGCCGAAGTATGACAGCCCGGAGAGGCTGACAGGCTATTACCGCACAAAGTTTGAAGTGCCGCGCGAATGGAAAGAGAAGCGCATCATCATCGGCTTTGACGGCGTGCTCTACGGCTACGACCTGTGGGTGAACGGTCAGGCCGCCGGCTCGTGGCGTTCGGCCTACAACACGGCCCTCTTCGACATCACTCCCTACATCGACCGCGAAGCCGAGAGTCAGGAACTCGCGCTGCGCGTCATCAGTCAATTTCGCGGCAGCGACTTCGACTACAACGACGACTGGGCACCCAACGGCATCTTCCGCGACGTGACGCTCATGGCCGTGCCCGAGACCCACCTTTCCGACCTGACCATCCGCACCCGCAACAGCGGCGAGGTGGAAGCGGTCACCCTCATCGCGGGCGATGGGGGCACCGTGAGCCACGAAATCCTCGACGCGCAAGGCAGGAAGGTAGGCACCGACAAAGTGGAAAATCCGCACCTCTGGACAGCCGAGACCCCCTACCTCTACACGCTGCGCACCACTCTGTCGAAAGGGGGCGAACCGCTCCAGACGTTTGAACACAAATTCGGATTCAGAGAAATCTCGGTAGACGGCAACATCCTCAAAGTCAACGGCCGCCCCGTGAAGCTGCGCGGCGTCACCTGCCACTCCACCGACCCGCGCACCGTCAAGGTGATAGCCGACACCCTCACCCTCAAAGACATGAAGCTGATGAAAGAGGCGTCGGTCAACTGCATCCGCACCTCCCACTATCCCCGCGAACCGCGCTTCTACGAACTGGCCGACTCGCTGGGCTTCTACGTCATAGACGAAGTGCCCTTCGGCTACGGCGACCGCAACCTTCACGACGAAACATTCTATCCCGTGCTCGAAGAACGCGCCCGCGCCACCATCGGCCGCGACAAAAACCATCCCTCGGTAATCATCTGGAGCCTCGGCAACGAAAATCCGCTCACCGACATCTGCGTGCGCCTCGGCTCATTCGTCGAGCAGGAATTAGACAGCACGCGCCCTTACTGCTACCCGCAGGTGGGGAGCTACTTCCGCCGCTTCTTCGAGGGCGACAAGGCGAAAGGCTTCCCCGCCCCCGCCCCGCTCTACACGCCCCACTACCCTACCACAGGCCAGATTGCCGGTTTCTATCAGCACCTCGACCGCCCTGTCATCTTCACCGAGTACTGCCACACGCTGGGCATCTCGTTTGAAGACCACGACCGCCAGTGGGAAATCATCGAACGCACTCCCGGCATAGCCGGAGGAGCGGTGTGGGAATGGGTAGACCAAGGCATGCCGTTCGACGCGGCCGCCCCCACTACGGGCTACGGCTTCGAGGAAAAAGTCTACACGTCGCCCCGCGCCGGCTTCGAGATGTGCGGCAACAAAGGCACCGACGGCCTGCTCTACGCCAACCGCGTCGCCCTGCCAAACTATTACGAATTGCAGCACAACTACGCCCGCGCCTTCATAGCCGACAGCATCCTCACGTCCGACGGCCCGACGCTGAGCCTCGACATAGCCAACCGCTTCGACTTCATCGACCTCAAGGACAACGTGACCTTCGAATGGGTCTACACCGAAGACCGCGACACCCTCGCGCGCGGCACCTTCTCGCCGCAATGCGCACCGCACGAGACAGTGCGCCACACCCTGCGGCTGCCCGCCGCGCCCGATACCTCGCGCCTCGGCATTCTCCACCTCACGGCCACCGACGCGCAGGGCTACACCTTCCTGCACCGCTCGCTGCGCGTCGACCCCTCGCCTCTCGCGCCCCGGCTGCTCGCGGCACTCACCGAACCGACCGCCGACCCGATGAGCATCGTGCAAGACGGAATGCTGATACGCGCCGGGCGCAAACCCACACTCGCCGAAGTGCTCAAGGTGGGCGACAAACGGCTCGAACGCTACCTGCTGCCGCTCACAGCCGACAGCCCCCTGAAGGCCGACGTGACGACTTCGAGAGAAGGCAACGCGACGCGCGTCTCGTTTACCCTCACCCCCGACACTACCGACACGTTTCTCTCTGAAGCGGGGTTGGCCTTCCTGCTCGACAGCGCCATCGACCGCGTGCAGTGGATAGGCAACGGCCCGCTGCCCACCTATCCCGGACGCTTCCGCGCCGGACGCTACGGACTTCACGCTCTCCGTCAGGCCGACATCTACTTCGAAGGCAACCGCCGCGGAGTGGATGCCGCGCTGCTCACCGACAAGGAGGGTAACGGGCTGCTGCTCGTGACCGACAACGGTAACGTCAGCTTCGAGCAGACCGACCGCGGCATAGTTGTGTCGGTCAACGCCGCCGTCTCGGGTGAAGGGCCGAAGTTCAGCCGCACCGCCTTCCCCGTAGTGGCCGCGCAGACCCCTCCCCTCTCGGGCGAGTTCTATCTCTACCGCGTCGAAGCCTCCCGCCTCCCCGCCCTCCTCGAAAAGCTCTTCGCAGGGGACGTATACACCACTGAAGCGGCCCCCCACGATTAGAGTGTATCTCTCG
>JAIDCC010000031.1 GCA_029056055.1 Duncaniella sp. | reverse complement strand
GGGGAGGGATTTTTCGGGGCGTTTGTTTGAGATTACGGAAATAATTCCTTAAATTTGCATCGGCTTTCGTGCGGGCGTCTGTGAAGGGCGAGTGTGCGGAGTGCCAACATCATAGAAAACCTAAACACAATATAACCACTTTCACACCTACATTATGGAACTCAGCCATATCGAACACGTAGGCATCGCTGTCCCCAATCTTGAGGAAGCCATCGCCTTCTACGAGAACACCCTCGGCCTTAAATGTTTTGCCATCGAAGAAGTAGCCGACCAGAAGGTGCGCACTGCCTTCTTCAAGGTTGGTCAGACGAAAATCGAACTCCTCGAGGGCACGTCGGAAGACAGCGCCATCTCGAAATACATAGCCAACAATGGTGGCCGCGGCGGCATCCAGCACATTGCGTTCGCAGTGGAAGACGGTGTGGCCAACGCGCTTGCCGAGGTTGAAGGCAAGGGCTGCCGCCTCATCGACAAGGCACCCCGCAAGGGCGCCGAGGGTCTGAACATCGCGTTCCTCCACCCGAAAAGCACTTTCGGCACCCTCATCGAAATGTGTGAGGACCCCGCCAAGAAGTAATCACGTCACTCTCCATTCGTTTTCACTGCATTACGCAAATTTCACCTATACTACATGAGCACTCAGCTTGAAAAGGTAAAAGAACTCATCGCCCTGCGCGAGGAGGCACGTCTCGGCGGCGGCCAGAAGGCCATCGACAAGCAGCACGAGCGTGGAAAGTATACGGCCCGCGAGCGCATCGCGCAGCTTCTCGACGAGGGATCGTTTGAGGAAATCGACATGTTCGTGCGCCACCGCTGCCACAACTTCGGTCAGGAAAAGAAATCATATCTCGGCGACGGCGTGGTGACCGGCTACGGCACGATTGACGGCCGTCTGGTGTATGTCTTCGCGCAAGACTTCACGGTGTTCGGCGGTTCGCTGTCGGAGACCATGGCACTCAAGATTTGCAAAATCATGGATATGGCCATGAAGATGGGTGCGCCCATCATCGGCCTCAACGACTCGGGCGGCGCGCGCATCCAGGAGGGCATCAACGCTCTTGCCGGCTATGCCGAGATTTTCCAGCGCAACATCCTTGCGTCGGGCGTGGTGCCCCAGATTTCGGGCATCCTCGGTCCGTGTGCGGGCGGTGCGGTCTATTCGCCCGCGCTGACCGACTTCACCATTATGACGAAGGGGATTTCGTACATGTTCCTCACCGGCCCGAAGGTGGTCAAGACCGTTACGGGCGAGGACGTGACGCAGGAAGCTCTGGGCGGCGCAGCGGTGCATGCCCAGAAGAGCGGCGTGGCTCACTTCGCCACCGAAGACGGCGAGGAGACTCTGCGCGTGATACGCAAACTCTTCGGCTACATTCCCCAGAACAACCTCGAAGAGCCCCCGATGGCAGAGTGTAACGACCCCATCGACCGTCTGGAGGACTCGCTCAACGAAATCATCCCCGACTCGGCCAACCGTCCCTACGACATGTATGAGGTGATTGGCGCTATCATCGACAACGGCGAATTTCTTGAAATTCAGCGCGACTACGCCAAGAACATCATCATCGGTTTCGCCCGCTTCAACGGTCAGGCGGTCGGCATCGTGGCCAACCAGCCGAAGTATCTTGCCGGCGTGCTCGACTCGAACGCTTCGCGCAAGGCAGCACGCTTCGTGCGCTTCTGCGACGCCTTCAACATTCCTCTGGTGACGCTCGTGGACGTTCCGGGCTTCCTCCCCGGCACGGGTCAGGAATACAACGGCGTCATCCTTCACGGCGCCAAGCTGCTCTATGCCTACGGCGAGGCCACTGTGCCCAAGGTGACCGTGACCCTGCGCAAGAGCTATGGCGGCTCGCACATCGTGATGTCGTGCAAGCAGCTGCGCGGCGACATGAACTACGCATGGCCTACGGCCGAAATCGCCGTGATGGGCGGAGCCGGCGCCGTAGAGGTGCTCTACGCCAAGGAGGCCAAGGCTTCGGACGACCCCGCCAAGGTGCTCAAGGAGAAGGAAGACGAGTATAACAAACTCTTCTGCAACCCCTACAACGCCGCCCGCTACGGCTACATCGACGACGTCATCGAGCCCCGCAACACCCGCTTCCGCGTCATCAAGGCCCTCCAGCAGTTGGCCACCAAGAAGGTGGTGAACCCGGCCAAGAAGCACGGCAACATCCCCCTCTAACCATTATTTCCACCTTACCCCCTAAGAAACAATGAAAAAACGTCTTCTGACATTCGTTGTGGTGGTGATGGCATGCGCAGCCGTTGCTATGGCCCAGGGCCGGCGCGGCCTGCGCATCAACGAGGTGATGATTGTCAACGACTCCACGAGCGTCATCGACGACTTCGGCCGTTACAGCGCGTGGATCGAGCTCTTCAACTCGACATTCGCCCCGCTTGAAATCTCGAGCGTCTACCTGACCAACGACTCGACCGCCCCGACACTCTACCCGGTGCCTCTGGGCGACGTCAACACGGAAATCCCCTCGCGTCAGCACGTGATTTTCTGGGTTGACGGCGAGCATGAGAATGGCACGTTCCACACGAACTTCACCTTCACACCCGGCCAAGACAACTACATAGCCATCTATGACGCCGACGGCAAGAGCCTCATCGACGAAATCGTCGTGCCCGGCACACTGAAGCCCGGCCAGTCGTATGCGCGCATAGCCGACGGCATCGGCGCCGTGGGCGACGCAGAGGCCTGGCAGGTGCGCGACGGTTCGAGCCAACTCTACATCACCCCGTCGAGCAACAACCAGATTAAGTCGACCAATCCGAAAATCGAGAACTTCGCCAAGGTAGATGCCTCGGGCGGCGCAATGGCCATCATGGCCATGGCCATCGTATTCTCGGCACTTCTGCTTCTGGCCGTGTGCTTCAAAATCATCAGCATCATCGGCGAACGCTCGTCGCAGCGCCGCAAGGCCCGCGCCCTGGCCGACACCGAAGAGGCTGCCGCAGCCGCCACCGGGCATGATTCGGGCGAGGAAATCGCCGCAATCGCAATGGCGCTCCACGACCACCTCGACGCCCACGACCGCGAGAACACGGTGCTCACCATCAACAAGGTGCGCCGCGCCTACTCGCCCTGGAGCTCGAAAATCTATTCGCTTCGCCAGCTGCCCGACAAGCACTAAAGCAAGGCACACCCAACAAATCCCCCCGACAATACCTTTCCCCTCGCTTTTCTCTATTCATCAGACACTTTTGCAATGAAAGAATACAAGTATAAAATCAACGGCAACTCGTACACCGTCAAGGTCGGCGACATCGACAACAACTTCGCCAAGGTAGAAGTGAACGGTGTGCCCTACAAGGTGGAGCTCGAACACACAGAGAAGCCCGTCACCATAGTTAACGCCCCGCGTCCGTCGGCGGCACCGCGCACCGAGAGCGGTTCGAAGGTAGTGAGCCGTCCGGCCGCCGCGCCCACCTCGGGCTATCAGGTCAAGGCCCCGCTGCCCGGCGTCGTGGTCAACATCCCCGTGAAAGTGGGCGACACCGTGAAGGCCGCCGACACCGTGCTCATCCTCGAGGCCATGAAGATGGAAAACGCCATCCATGCCGGACAGGACGGCACCGTCAAGTCGATTGACGTGGCCGTTGGCGACTCCGTGCTCGACAACACCGTGCTCATCACTCTCGGCTAAGAGAGACTTTCAAGCGAAAACCTCACAGATTGTTAACCCCCGCTTAAGAAGACTCTAACACAATGTCGTTTAGTGATTTCATAATGCAGAACCTCACCGAGTTCTGGCATCTCACCGGCTTCTACAACGCCACGTGGGAGCACTTGGTGATGCTCGTCGTGGGCCTCTTCTTCATCTGGCTTGCCATCAAGAAGAATTTCGAGCCCATGCTCCTGGTGCCGATTGGCTTCGGCATCCTCATCGGCAACATCCCGTTCAACCCCACGGCCGGCCTTGAAATCGGTCTGTATGAGGAAGGCTCCGTGCTCAACATCCTCTACAACGGTGTGAGCGCCGGTTGGTATCCCCCTCTCATCTTCCTCGGCATCGGCGCCATGACCGACTTCTCGGCCCTGATAGCCAATCCGAAGCTGATGCTCATCGGCGCAGCCGCCCAGTTTGGTATCTTCGGCGCCTACATGGTGGCGCTTCTTCTGGGCTTCGCCCCCGACCAGGCCGGTGCGATAGCCATCATCGGCGGTGCCGACGGCCCGACAGCCATCTTCATCTCGTCGAAGCTCGCCCCCAACCTCATGGGAGCCATCGCCGTTTCGGCCTACTCCTACATGGCCCTCGTGCCCGTAATTCAGCCGCCCATCATGCGCCTGCTGACCACCAAGAACGAGCGTCTCATCAAGATGAAACCCGCGCGCGCCGTGTCGCAGAACGAAAAAATCATCTTCCCCATCGTGGGTCTGATTCTCACCTGCTTCGTGGTGCCGTCAGGCATTCCTCTGCTCGGCATGCTTTTCTACGGCAACCTTCTGCGTGAGTGCGGCGTGACCAACCGTCTGGCTAAGACAGCGTCGAACGCCCTGACCGACATCGTCACCATCCTGTTGGGCATGACCGTGGGCGCCTCTACCCAGGCATCGGAATTCCTCACGTCGGAGACCATCCGCATCTTCGCGCTCGGCTTCATGGCCTTCATCATCGCGTCGGCTTCGGGTGTGCTCTTCGTGAAGCTGTTCAACCTGTTCCTCCCCAAGGCCAAGAAGATTAACCCGCTCATCGGCAACGCCGGCGTATCGGCCGTGCCCATGTCGGCTCGTATCTCAAACAACCTCGGTCTGGAATACGACCCGTCGAACTACCTGCTGATGCACGCCATGGGCCCGAACGTGGCCGGCGTAATCGGTTCGGCCGTTGCAGCCGGTGTGCTGCTCGGCTTCCTCGCCTAAGCAAACATAGTCAGCCGCCCCTCGCCGAGGAGCGGCTGACTTCACAAAAACCCTCTTCATCTCTCACCCCCGCAGCGCCGAAAGCCGCGGGGGTGAGCGTTTAACGGAGGCAATGCAGACAGGTGACAACGACTAAAATATCAGACATTCCGACTAAAGAGTCAAGCCCCCGCCGATGCAGGTGTGGCAAAAGGAAGGGAAGCCGTAAAAAAAACGTGCGTTTTTCGGCATAGTCGAAAACCATTTGAAACAAACGTATGTTATAATATCGTAGCAGAGACAATAATCAACTCTCCAATCTCTCCCACCAACTCTCCCGAATACCTTCAAAGCCTCTGCAACATCATCAACATTGCTTCATCACTATCTCCCGCCTCCACATTAAGCTGAAACCGCCCCATGGTAAACAAAAAAGTCATAGCCCAACTGTACAAGCAGTTCCCCAAGCCCCCGAAATCGGCCGACGAGCTCAACATCGGGTTGCTCTTCGATTACTGTTTCGAAAACCATGGTATCGTCATTGACGAGAACGAACTTTTTATCGGCTCGGTAGAACCCGGGTCGCCCTTCAGCTGTCTGCCGCTTCGTCTGATACACGAAATCGTGGAATTTGACAAAGTCGTGGCAATCGTGCTCCACTCATCAATCATCTTCCTCAACAAAGAGGATTCGGGTGTCAACATCCATCTGAACCTGGCCGACCCGAAGACCGGACTCTGGCAACGTCTGATGGCCACAATCCGCGGCGAGAAGGAGGACGACTTCGACGACGTGGATATCGACGAGCTCGACATCATGAAAGAGCCGGAGGACATGCCGCTCGACGAGGCATCGTCGAAACTCTTCGCCGACGAATAGCGGGCGCTCGCGGTCTGGCGCGGCAGAGAGGGATTTTCTAATTCTTATAATTCTAATAACTTTTATAAAACAGATAATTAGGTCTCGTGCGGGGCACGAGACTATTAACATATTCAAGATGGACTTCAACAATCCTCTTTCACGCACTGCGCTCCTGACCGGATTAGACGGCCTGGAGCGTCTTTCGTCTGCACGGGTCATCATCTTCGGTCTCGGAGGTGTGGGGTCGTGGGCGGCGGAAACACTGGTGCGCACCGGTGTGAGGCAGCTCACCATTGTAGATGCCGACACGGTGGCGCCGTCGAACATCAACCGTCAGATGCCTGCCACGGTAAACAACGTCGGCGAGGCGAAGGTGGAGGCGGTCAGGCGGCGTCTGCTCGACATCTGCCCGGAGGCGGAAATCACGACTGTGTGCGGACGCTACACGGCCGAGACGGCGGAGAGCTTCAGGCTCGATGAGTATGACTATGTGATAGACGCGATAGATTCGCTTGCCGACAAGGCTTTGCTCATTCTGCGGGCCACCGAGGCTATGGCGACGACGGCGCACTCCGAGCGGCCGACGACGTTTTTCTCGTCGATGGGAGCGGCGCTGAAGCTCGACCCTTCGCGCATAGCGGTGGCGGAGTTCTGGAAGGTGAAGGGGTGTCCGCTCGCGGCGGCACTGCGTCGGCGGTTTAAGAAGTCGGGGCAGATGCCGCGGCGGAAATTTCGTTGCGTCTATTCCGACGAACTGGTTGCCAACCACGACATTGTGGAGTCGGGCGAGGAGGCGGGGGCAGACACGGCGATGCGCTACGGCAAAGTGGCGACAAACGGCTCGGTGATGCACATCACGGCGATTTTCGGCATCACGCTAGCGTCGCTGGTGATTAGACACCGGCTGGGGCGGCTGGGGTGAGGCCGATGCGGGGGGCGACCATGAGGGGCGCCGACGGGGGCACGCGGAGGACGAGGGACGCAATGAGGGACACGGAAGGGACGCCCCCACCCGAAGACAAACCCTTGAGCCGCGGGAGGGGCGCCCTGGGGCGGCAGCAAGAGGGCGACGGGCAAATTCGACATCGTGGGCCTACGCGGACGCGCCATGGCGCGTCCCAATGCTGTTTACTTAAGGATTTTATGATATAATATTAGTCCTATTAATCAACGATTTAGTATTATGAGTTTTGGGAATGAAAAGCTTAAGTAAACAGCATTGTGGCGCGTCCCTACCTGCATGGGTGGCTGTTCGGGGAGCAGCGAGGGGCAAAAG
>JAIDCC010000030.1 GCA_029056055.1 Duncaniella sp. | reverse complement strand
AACCACAAGACGGGATACGCGATTGCGTCTTGTCTCGTGGGCGCGTTTTTGTGTTTATGAGATGAGGGCGGGGAGGATGACGCGGGCTACGGGGAGGAGGATGCGTGTGAGGTAGTGGACGGGGCGGTAGCCGAGGCGTGCGGATGTGAGACGTGCGGCCATGACTACCTGGAGGATGCGTGCGATGCAGATGATGATGAATGCACTGAGGGGGGGTGCTCCGAGGCGGAATGCTATCCATGAGAGGGGGAGGATGAGGAGGAGCATTCCGTTGGCGCGGAGGGTGTAGTCTTTGAGTTGTCCGGAGGCGAGGGCGAGTGTCCAGGTGGGATTGGTGAGGACCGAAATCATTGAGTCGATGAGGACCCAGATGGTGAATGGGGCTGCCCAGGCGGGGACGTCGGTGAGCCAGACTGAGAGGAGGGGGTGGATGGTGAGGAGGACGGGGAGTGCGATAAACCAGAAGAGGAGGAGGGAGTATTTGGAGCTTTGATAGAAGAGGCGTTCGAGGTCGGAGTGTTCGCCGGCGGCGTAGGCTTTGACCATCTGTGGGCGTATGGCGGTGAAGATGTTGACGGTGAAGTTGCTGACGGCTGTGGAGACTTGCAGGGCGACGGCGCGGGCGGCGTTGACTGCGGGTCCGAAGAAGATGTTCATGAGGAGGTTGACGCCTCCGTCTTTGGCCATGAATATGCCTGTGCCGAAGATGTTCCATCCGATGAAGCCGAACATTTGCCGCAGCAGCGGGGGATTGAATGTGAAGCGGAGGCGACATTCGGGGAAGTGTCGGAAGCAGTAGATGGCGTAGCAGGCTTGGACGAGGAGTGTTTCGGCGAATGAGAGGTAGGCGTAGGAAATGAGGCCGGCGTAGGGGGTGCGGTCGATGAGGAATGCGATGAGGAGTTTGAGGAGGCCGTCGGTGACGCCTACGGCCGAGAAGATTTTCATTCGCTCGTTGGCGATGATGACGCTGAGAAATGTGGTGCCGATGAGGCTTACGGCGAGCGAGAGGAGGGTGAATTGGTAGACCCACTCGGCCTGGGTGTGTTTGTCGGGAGGTATGACGAGGGCGTCAAATACCCACCATTTTACGACGGTCTCGGCGAGGATGATGACGGCGAGGGCTACGAGGGTGTAGATGAGGAGGTTTTGGTTGAATATGGAGCGAGCGAGGGGGATGTCTTTCTTGCCGAGGGCGATGTTGAGGAAGCGCTCGGTGGCGTTGGAGAGGGAGGAGCTGAAGAACCCGCACATGGCGGCGAGGCCGCCGACGACGTTGTAGACGCCGTAGTCGGTGACGCCGAGTTTTTCGAGGACGATGCGCGAGGTGTAGAGGGCTATGAAGAGCAGACACAACATTCTGATGTAGAGGAATGCCGTGTTGCGAGCGATGCGTGTATTTGAAATCTGCGCCAAATCGGGGAGGGGGGTCAGAAGAGGGTGTCGAAGTCGACGCGAGGGAATGCTTCGAGATAGCCTCCGCGTGTGGCGTTGAAGATTGAGATGCCGTTGGCGGCGGCGTAGCGTGCGGCATTTTCGAAAGCCCGGTTCATTTCCCAAGTGCTTGCTGGGATAGCGTCGGGCTTGGCGCCGGCGAAGTAGGAGGGGCCTCCGTGGGTGACGATTGTGCCGTCTTGCTTGACTTCGCGGGCGTATTTGTTGTCGCAGCCGATGATGTAGATTTCGCGGATGCCCATGTGGAGGGCCACCTGAATCATGGCGTAGGTGACGGTAGCGATGGTGAAGATGCCTTGCGAGAGGTCGGTAGACATGCGGGGGGTGTCGAGGAGGGAGCGCGAGCCGTATGCGCGGAGCCACGCGATGGGCTGTGAGAAACGGCGCGTGGCGGTGAAGGCTTCACGGCGCAGGAATGAGGCTTGGGCCGAGACGACGGGGAGGATGTCGTCGAGGTGGTATTGGAGCACTTCGTCGAAGGCGCAGTAGTAGGTGGGGCGCCAGGGCGTCTGCGTGAAAATCTGGTGGATTTTGTTTGAGGCGATTGAAATGTCGGCGTTGTCGTGGATGCGTGTGAGGTCGGCGGCACGCAACGACGGGCCGTTGCACACGATGAATGCGCGGCGGCCGGTGTGGGCGTTGTGGAGCGATGCCACGAGCTCGTCAGACTCTTTTTTGCGCTCGGAGCGTGCGAAGGCCATTTTGGAGAAGACTCCGCGGAGGCGTCGACGGGTGTGGCTGAGGGTATTTTTGATTGAAGAGAGAATCTTCATGATTGGTCTGAAAGTGGTGAGGGGGTCTTATGATATGTAAGACCCGCGAAAAAGTGTTTTCATCCGCAAAGTTACACAAAAATTTGCAAACTACACGGTTTGCGGGGAGAAAATGAGTTATCGCGGAGATATGAGGAGGGTGATTAGGGCGGTGAGAGCAGCGGCGGCGTCGGCTGAGGGAAGGGATAGTGTGCCGTCGGGGCGACGCGAGGCTTGCGAGGGGGTGAGGGGGAGATGGACGAAGAGTGAGGGCAGCGATGGGAAGGTGTGGAGGGCGTGGAAATAGAGGCGGTTGCATACGAATGTGCCGGCGCTGCGGGAGACGGCGACGGTGTGACCTGCGGCGGTGAGTGCCTGCGCGATGCTCTCGACGGGGAGGGTGGTGTGGAGTTCATCCGGGAGGGAGAGGGAGATTTGTTGGCCGGGCGAGAGAAAGCCGTCGATGTCGCCGTGGAGCGATTTCACCCAATTTCGGGCGGTGAGTTCGAGGCAGATTGAGGAGCGGGCGGCTTGGCCTGTCATGAGGATGATGTCGGGGCGCTCGGAGGCGACGAGTTGCGAGAGAATTTCGGGGGCGCGGGCGAACGAGACGGGAAGGATGTGGAGGCTGAGGGCGACGACGTCGCCGAGGGGCGCGTCGGGGAGGAGGCTGACGGCTTCGCGCGATGAGTTTTCGCTGTCGGTGCCGAAGGGGTCGAATGAGGTGAGGAGGATTTTCATAAGGTGGGGCTGTTGAGGTATGCAAATGTAGTGAAAAAATTGGTACGGGAGGATGTGGGGGTGACGCGGAGGGGAGATTTTTCGGAAATTTGCATTTTTTTCATAAAAGATTTGGAGGTTTGAAAAAAAGTGCGTAACTTTGCAATCGCAAAACGGAAACATGGCGAGATAGCTCAGTTGGTTAGAGCGTCGGATTCATAACCCGGAGGTCCCGAGTTCAATTCTCGGTCTCGCTACTCCCCATCAGCACAAGTGCGCGAACCAACGTTAACGTTGGTTCGCGCTGTTTTTGGGTAAAGGCATGGGCGCAAGCCGTAACGCTGAGGGAGCGGGAACGTGAGGGGCGCAACCACACGAAAAGCCACGAAGCGGCGGGATGGGCGCAGGGACGCACACCACCCGACCAAGGCGGCGGTGCTGACGTGGAGACTCGACCACCCAAAGACAAACCCCAAACGCGGGCGCGGAGGCGCAACCACCCGACGGCAAGCCACAACAAGACGCGGGGCTACGCGACGCGGACGCGCCGTGGCGCGTCCCTACCTGCACGACATGGCGTGCCCAACCTGCGATGACGGCACGGTGCGACGGGTACACCTGCAAGGGCCGGCGCCCGGGCCGGGGGCGGGAAATTTTTACTCCTCAATCTCAATAAAGATTTTTAATTATGGCTTTGAAGAAACCTGTCAGTCTGGAATTGCTCGCGCCGGCGCGCGATGCTGATACTGCTATCGCGGCTGTGATGGCGGGGGCTGATGCTGTGTATATGGGTGGACCGGGGTTTGGCGCACGTCGCGCTGCGGGCAATTCGATTGCCGACATCGAGCGTGTGGTGGCCGCGGCTCATCCGTTTAATGTGAAGGTGTATGTGACGGTGAATACTATCATCTACGACCATGAGCTTGAGGAGGCGGAGCGTCTGATAAACGATTTATATAATATAGGTGTGGATGCGCTGATTGTGCAAGACCTCGGGGTGCTTCGGATGAAAATCCCGCCTATCGAGCTTCATGCGTCGACGCAGGCTGATATCCGCGATGCGGCAAAGGCGGCATGGTTGCGGAGTCTGGGAATGAGTCGCGTGGTGCTTGCCCGCGAACTTTCCATTGATGAGATTGCCGCGATACATCGCGCGGTGCCCGACGTTGAGATTGAGGCGTTTGTGCATGGGGCGCTGTGTGTGAGTTTCAGCGGCGACTGCCGTGCGAGCTTCATGACGGGGGGACGCAGCGCCAATCGCGGGGAGTGCGCGCAAATCTGCCGTCTGCCCTACACCATCGAAGATGCTTCGGGCAAGACCGTAGGGCGAGAGGCTCACTATCTGTCGCTCAAGGACCTCAACCGTCTGGCCGCGCTCGGCGAGATGGCCGAGGCGGGAGTAAAATCTTTTAAGATTGAAGGGCGCCTAAAGGATGTGGCTTACGTGAGAAACGTCGTGGCTGCCTATTCGCGCCGTCTCGACGCGATTGTGGCCGAGAGCGGCAGGCGGTTTGTGCGCCAGTCGTGGGGGCGTTCGAGGGTAGGGTTTACGCCGATGCTCGACAAGACGTTCAATCGCGGCTTTACGTCATACTTTCTCAACGGAGCGCCGCGCGGGGGGATGGCGTGTCTCGATTCGCCAAAGGCTATCGGTGGCGAAGTGGGACGAGTGGTGAGCGTGAAGGGAAAGGTGATTGAGGCGCGTCTGACGGCCAATCTCACCAACGGCGACGGCCTCGGCTATTTTGACGCATCGGGGCGTTTCTGCGGCTTCCGTCTGAACCGCGTGGACGGCAACCGACTTTTCGCGGCTACAGAGGTAAGCCCGGCACGCGGCGCGAAACTCTACCGCAACCGCGACAAGGAATGGGACGACACGGTGGAGGCAGCCCGCTCGCAGCGCACCATTGAGATAGACATGGCGCTCGGCGTGACTCCAGATTCGCGTCTGACCCTCACGCTCAGCGATGACTACGGCCACACGGCAACGGCAGTGTCGGAGCGCGTGGAGCTGACCGAGGCCGTGACACCACAGCGCGCGCCGCGCCGCAAGATTCTGACAAAACTCGGCGCCACCATCTATCAGGCGCGCGAGGTGAGCGACCTCCTTGGCGACCTGTTTGCCCCGGCCTCGGTGGTGGCCGACCTGCGTCGCAAGGCTGTCGAGACGTTCGACCGCACGAAGCGGGCCGTCTATCCCCGCGGGATGCGCCTTGCCGAAGATGCCGCGGCGAAGGCTCCGCACGACGTCGTTGGCTATCGCGACAACGTGGCCAACCGTCTGGCCCGGCAGGTGTATGAAGAGCATGGCGCGAGGGTGGCCGAAAGGGCTGTCGAAGTTGACCGCCCGACCGACGAGACGCTCGTGATGAACACGCGCTACTGCCTGCGCCGCGAGCTGGGGTGTTGCCTCAAGACCGCGGCCGCCGGGAAACTGCCCAAGGAACTTTTTCTGGTCAATCCGCGGTTGAGGCTGCGAGTGGAGTGCGACTGCCGCGCCTGCGAGATGAAATTGTATAAGTAAGCGACCCGGGCGGTGAAATTGGCTCCCTGAGATTGGGATTTTTCGAAGAATATCACTAACTTTGCACTAAGTATGCAAAAGAAGTTGTTTAAACTTTTTTACGGTGAAATAAAAATAAATTAAGGTAGAAGTTGGAAACGACCTCTTTTCGGGTCTTTCATCATCTTTTTGGCTGATTTTTCACCTCTCATCGGTCGTGTAGCTCGCTACACTCCCTCTTCGATGCGGAAAATCATCTCAAAAATCTGATAAAATCTCCGAAAAGAAAAAAGTTTAAACAACTTCAAAGCAAACGTATGGAACCTACGCCTCAACTGATACGCCAGCAAAATCTTGACCGCGCCATAGCGCGTCTGTGCAGCATCGACGAGATGCGCCACACGTGCCCGACACTCTCGCGCGAAGGCGAACCGATGCTTTCGTCAGACAGCGTCAAAAAGATAGCGCGTCTGGCGGGGCGACTGCTTTTCCCGGGGTTTGCCGAAGACTCGGTGACCAACCCCTCGGTGATGCGCTCGTCGATGACCCTCGACGCCTACGAACTGATAGACGTGCTGACCCATCAGGTGATGGCGGCCATGTGTTTCTCGGCGGGCGGGTGCAGCACTCCGCTGAGCGAAATACATCAGCGCGCCGAGGCGATAGCCGAAGACTTCGTGACCGCTCTCCCGGAGATGCGCCGCATACTCGACACCGACATCCAGGCCACGTTTAAAGCCGACCCTGCGGCCGATTCGCCCTACGAGGTGATAGCCTCCTACCCCGGATTCCGCGCCACGGTGTGCTACCGCATAGCCCATCAGCTCTACGAGGCGGGCGTGCCCATCCTGCCGCGAATGATAAGCGAGCTGGCCCATTCCATCACCGGTATCGACATCCATCCGGCGGCCACGATAGGCCACAGTTTCGTGATAGACCACGGCACGGGCGTAGTGATAGGCGCCACGGCCATCATCGGCGACCGCGTGTGCATCTATCAGGGTGTGACGCTCGGCGCGCGCAGCTTCGTCAAAGACCAGGACGACAATCCCGTCAAGGGTCTGCCCCGCCACCCCATCATCGGCGACGACGTGGTCATCTACTCGAACGCCACGATACTCGGCCGCGTCACCATCGGGCAGGGCGCCGTCATCGGCGGCAACATCTGGGTGGCGCGCGACGTGGCTCCGGGCGAAAAACTCGTGCAGGCGCGTGCCGACAACTTCGTCAGCAGCGGCGGCGCCAACAGCAAGTGACGCCGTCACCCCTCCCCCACCCCGGGGTCGTTGTCCCAGCTTGCCGGGCCCCCGACG